>NZ_JADYWM010000057.1:0-784 GCF_015864815.1 Pseudoalteromonas sp. NZS100 | reverse complement strand
CTAGGGGAATCTCATTTGATGTCTATTCCTAAGGGTACTGAGATGTTTCACTTCCCCTCGTTCGCTTCTTGTACAAGTACAAGATACCTACCTTATGGTAGGTGGGTTTCCCCATTCAGAAATCTCCGGATCACAGGATATTGCCGCCTCCCCGAAGCTTATCGCAGGCTGTCACGTCTTTCATCGCCTCTGACTGCCAAGGCATCCACCATGTGCGCTTCATTACTTGACCATACAACCCCAAGTAGTCTTAACTTATAAATAAGTTTTAACTTCAAAGTGTCATAAAGTCTAATTATGATAACGATATCACCTAATTTTATACGCTTGATTCAGTTCTCTTATTACTTTTTTAATAACTCACCCCTGGGATAACAACTGATGTCGTTAAGAGGTGAGTTATTAAGGTTAAGAAGTGCGCGTGAACACGCTCTTCCTAACCCAGACTCATATCTATGTTTTTAAATAGTTCCTACTCTCTCGTCGAGTAACAGGTTCTGTATAAAACAGAAAGAAGTAATCTTTCAAATATAGGCGAATCACTTGTTTCTATTTAATACTCTTAGCACTCAAAGCTTATTCGTTTATAGTAGTGGTGGAGCCAAACGGAGTCGAACCGTTGACCTCCTGCGTGCAAGGCAGGCGCTCTACCAACTGAGCTATGGCCCCGTAAATAAATGGTAGGCCTGGGCAGACTTGAACTGCCGACCCCCGCGTTATCAACACGGTGCTCTAACCAGCTGAGCTACAGGCCTTTGTATGCCTACAAAGGCAAAAGCTAATA
>NZ_JADYWM010000056.1:0-786 GCF_015864815.1 Pseudoalteromonas sp. NZS100 | reverse complement strand
CTGCATCGGTTGTGGTGGTGTATGTTGCACCAATACCACCGCCTACCAGTTGCTCGGTAATGGTAATTTCACTGCCTGCTGGCAAGTCAGACGTCCCACTTAGGGTAACCAATAAACCAAGTTCAAACGTCGGCGTAAAGGCAAGTGCCGGTGGAGTTACGTCTACTTCGCCGCTGTCTGTATCTGTACCTGTGTTGCCTGCCGCATCGGTGATGCTGGCGCTGACATTGTAATTACCTTCAGCTAATGTGCCTGTTGGTGTCGCACTCCAGTTACCGTTGATATCCGTTTGCACATCAATGGTTTGAGTGACATTTGCAGCATCTGTAAACGTCACCGTGATGGTGCTGTTAGGTGCATCACTGGTGCCTGTCACAGTTGGCGTGCTGTCGTTGGTGAGTACTGGCGCATCTACACTCACACTTGGTGCTGTGGTATCAATGGTGCCGTTGCCGGTAATATCGGTGCTGTTACCTGCCACATCGCTAATACTTGCTTCGATGCTATATGGTCCTTCAGCCAATGCAGTCGGTACTTCTACAGAGAAGTTGCCATCGGCATCCACCGTGGTGGTAAAGGTTTGTGTATTGCCTTGATCGTCCACCACCGTGAAGTTAATAACCGTGCCTTCAACCGCATCACTTGTGCCACTGAGTGTCGGGGTGATGTCATTACTTGAGCCTGGGCTAGTAAGTACAAGTGTCGGTGCAGTGGTATCTATTTCACCTGCGCCTGTGGCGATGGTGTCGTTGCCTGCCACATCTTCAACACTCGCGCTAATGGTGT
>NZ_JADYWM010000055.1:0-825 GCF_015864815.1 Pseudoalteromonas sp. NZS100 | reverse complement strand
AGTGCAGCAAGCCCTACAAGCACAGCAGGACACGATCAAACGCCAACAGCAGATGCTAGACGACCAAGAGCGATACACACAGCAGCAGCTACGCAAGAAAGACCAGGATATAGCCGAATTGACAGCCTCATTGAACAAATTGGCAAGAACGAAGACGCAAGAGCTGGAACGCTTACCGACGTTGTTCAAACAGTTGCAAACTTCAATGACAGAACAAACAAACGTGTTCAACAGCTGGGCAACGCATCGGACAAATCACGTAACAACGCAAGCAACGTTGATAAGCGAGTTATTGGCGTTAGGAAACGTTCAGATGCAGCTCGTGGAGCAGTTGAAGAGATATCAGAGCACGATAACACCGCCCGATTATCTAAAGAGCGATACGATGCAATTAGAGAGCGATACCGTGAAGTTAGAGGACGGATTGAGCGAATTAGTGAACGCACAGATCAAAATAGAGCAGTCACAAGCGAAAATCAAAGGCTCGCAGACAGAAATACAGGCGGAATTGAAGGAATTAAACAAATTACTGAACAAGTGAGAGAGGCAATAAAAGCGAAAGAGCAAGAACTTGAGCGTGCTAGAGCACCCACAAGGTCACGATCTCCGAGTATGGGGCGTTAGCTAAGGCAGCAAAAAGTACCGTAATGAGGATATCGTTCGATGCCTCTACAGCGCAACGAACACAATAATCAAAATACATATAAGTCTAGAGATAATTATTCATGGAAAATTTTAAAGCCACTATTGCGGAATTATTCAAAGGTTGGGAAGGTGTTTTGGAAGGCGTAAAAATTATTGGGTTTTCATTACTCGCACTTCTAG
>NZ_JADYWM010000054.1:0-226 GCF_015864815.1 Pseudoalteromonas sp. NZS100 | reverse complement strand
CGTATTCTTTGAAAGATTTGTGCCTTTTTTGCACATGTTCTGTAGTTGCATCATATCCGAAGACATTATACTGACACTGCCTAACGAAGGCAACCATTAGGTCCTTCCAAGAATGGACTCGGGAAGGTTCCAAGTTAGTGTACCAGGTAACAGCTACCCCAGTAAGACTTTCTTGGAAGAAATGTATCAGCAGTTCCTCATCTTTGTGTATGCCCCCATCTTCTGA
>NZ_JADYWM010000053.1:0-882 GCF_015864815.1 Pseudoalteromonas sp. NZS100 | reverse complement strand
TAGGGGCTGTTGATCTTTGTAGTACATATATCAATCAGCCCACATTGGTAGCCACATCATAGTAAATGCTAAAGCGAGCATTGAATGATAATTTCGTTCAAGCTTTTCATACCGCGTGGCTATCCCTCTATATTGCTTAATACGGCCAAATGCATTCTCAACCAAGTGCCGATATTTGTACATGCACCAGTCAATATCTTCATTGCCTACTAAACTGTTGCCCTTACGTGGAATAACGGGTGTAGCGTTATTATCACGAACAAACGCTCTCAGTTTTTCACTGTCGTAGCCTTTATCTGCGACAACCATATTACTTGTTGGGCAATTAGCTACGAGTGACTCTGCATGGACGATATCATGCGTATTTCCACAGGATAATTCATAATAAACAGGCAACCCTCCGCTATCAACTGCAAGATGAATTTTCGTAGAATTTCCACCTCGGCTCTTTCCAATTGATTCATTGTCAGCAGTTCTTGCACCGCAACTATGTTGATGAGCCCTGACAATACTGCCATCAATGAAGACCCAATCCATGTCCGCATCACGAGATAATGCGCGAAACAGTTCATTCAAAATCCCTTTTTTGGACCATAAATTAAACCGTCTGTAGATAGCACTCCAACGGCCAAAATCAGAAGGTAAATCTCGCCATGGAATACCTGTGCGCATCTTATACAGTATGCCTTCGAGCGTTTTTCTATGGTCGGGCTTATTATAAATTCGACCACTTAAGTACATTACTTTTGATAAGACATTCCATGTCCCGTCTGTTAACATTAATCTTGGCATGTAGGTTCGGTGTAAAGTTTTCTGGCGAATTCAATTATACCTTATCTTCATGCTGTTTGTTTTTCATACCACAAAGATCAACACGCCCTA
>NZ_JADYWM010000006.1:0-269071 GCF_015864815.1 Pseudoalteromonas sp. NZS100 | reverse complement strand
GAGCCATTAAGCTAACTTGTACTAATTACCCGTGAGGCTTAACCATACAACGCCAAACGCGTTTTATGCGACAGTTTAGACAGAAGTTAATATAACTAAAGTAGAAATTACTTAGAAAGACTTAAAAAATATTATCAGATATTTTCCAAATTCAGTTAGTGCGTAGAAATACGAATTAACGCCCTAATTTGCTTGGTGACAATAGCGTTTTGGACCCACCTGATTCCATGCCGAACTCAGTAGTGAAACGAAACAGCGCCGATGATAGTGTAGCATTTGCTATGTGAAAGTAGGACATTACCAGGCTTCAAATTGTAGAAAGCCCGACTAGAAATAGTCGGGCTTTTTTACGTCTGTAAAAAAGTGAAATATGCGCAATTAACACACACTCATATCGCGACACAAAGATAGTGTAGCATTTCACTGTGGCTCTCTACCGCTGTGGGCACTACGACATTATCAGGCTTCAAATTAAAGAAACCCGTTACTGCAATGTGACGGGTTTCTGCTTTCTGGGGTTTAGAAAAAACCTATAGCCTATATAGAACTTACATGCCGAACTCAGTAGTGAAACAAAACAGCTCCAAAGCGAGATCCACTGAAGGCTGCCCTGACACAAAGATAGTGTAGCATTTTACTGTGGCTCTCCACCGCTGTAGGCACTACGAAATCCTACTGCGTAGCGCACCGACTTCAAATTGTAGAGAGCCCGAGTAAAAATAGTCGGGCTTTTTTACGCCTGCAGAAAAGTGAAATGCGCGCAATTAACACACATTCACATCAACACCCATCACGTAGGTCGGGGAGCTTAGCGACTTCTGATGTTAATTTAATCTTTTTTATTTTATATAAAAGCTAATTACTCTCATTTCCTTAGATAGCAAATTTAATTTTGCTTTGTTACTGTCTTTGATTTAGGATCAAATCAGTTTAAAACCAAGAACTAACAGCCTGTGTATAGATTATTAATTAGCGCCATATCCATTTTATTTTGTTTTTCTGTGTCGGCAGTTGAAGTAACTGATCTATATCAAGATATTTTAAGAGTGGATGACAAAACACGAGATACTCGATTAGCTGCGAGTCGTAAAGCTTTGCTTAATGTTTTAGTGAAAGTAAGCGGTGATGAAACTGCGGATCAAAATAAATTAGCGCAGCAACGTACTAAAGATATTTCTGATTATATGCTTAAGTTTGAATATGACGAGAGAGCAAATGGACAATTGAAACTCGTTGTTAAATTTGAAGCTCGAAAGATCAATGCGCTAATCAAAGAGTTAAACTTACCTTTATGGGGAGTACAACGTCCATTAGTCGCAATATGGTTAGGTATTGAAGACAATTGGCGCAGAGAATTAGTAACACAAGAAAGTTATCCGCAGTTAGAGCAGTTAATTTATGACAAAGCAGGGCGTCGTGGTTTACCTGTTGTTGTTCCATTACTTGATTTACAAGATCGACGTCTAGTAGGCATTCCTGAGGTGTGGGGTAACTTTTCAGAACCAGTAGAAGAGGCCTCTAGACGCTACAGTGCTGAGCGAAGTATTACAGCTAGAATGTATAAAGAAGCAGATAGCGAAAATTGGATTTTAGACTGGCGTTTTACTAATGATGATCAATTTGATTCAAATCGATTAACCGGTGATAAACAGCAAATAGTTAGCCAGATGATTGACACCTTAGCACGAGGCCTTGCAAGCGAGTATGCAATTGATCCAAATGCTTATTATGAACAAGCAACTGCTACGCTCACGCTAAAGGGTACACAAAGTTTTGTTGATATAGAATTAGCGAAACGAAGATTATTGAGCCTAAGTGTTGTTACGCAAGTCAAAATTGTTCGTAAAACACCGGAATTTGTTGAATTTAAACTAAACCATACTGGTAACTTGAGTGATCTTAAAAAAGGGTTAGGGCTAGACTCTTCATTTAAAGATTATGAGGATCCACGCGCATTTTATCATGTTGTTGATAAAAATAGCTTAGAGTATCAATGGGTAACACCATAATGCTAATGTCTGAGCCGATGCAAATGGCACTACCGGTTACTTTACCGGATGACGAAACCTTTGCATCATATTTTGGGGGAGAAGACTCTTTGGAGGTTAATCACCTAAAAGATAGCTTTTCCAAATTAGCAAAAACGTTTCAGTATACATACCTATGTGGTTTAGGTGATTCGGGCAAGTCTCACCTTTTATATGCAACCTGCATAAAAGCACAAGAGCGTGGCTTATCTAATATGCTGCTGTCTATGCGCGAAGTAATTGACTTTGGACCTATGGTATTAGACGGTTTAGAAGCGCTTGATGTTCTATGTATTGATGACGTGCATTTAGTTGCAGGGAATGATGCGTGGGAAAAAGCACTATTTAACTTTTTTAACCGGTTTAACGAACCCGGTAAAATGTTAGTAGTAACTGCTGATTTACTTCCTAGCATGCTCAATATATCTCTGCCTGACTTAGAGTCTCGTCTAACGTGGGGAACAACCTTTCAAATTCGTTCTATGAGTGATGACGATAAAGCACAAGCACTTGTTAAGCGCGCTCACATGCGCGGCCTTGAATTAAGTGATGAGTGTGCACGCTTTTTATTAACCCGTTTAAGCCGTGATATGCGAGCTTTATTAGATGTACTCGACAAATTAGATCATGCATCTATGGCTGCACAGCGAAAATTAACTATTCCTTTTATAAAATCAACGTTAAAGCTGTAGTAGGTCTAGAATCTAGACCCTGCTTTCAGTTATCATAAGCTATTATCAGAGCGTGTTTACCTTTCCTGATTGGAATTTGTTTAACTTAAGTGGGCTTTAATCGCGTCGTGAGGACATTAGCATAGTTTTTATATGCAAAACCCGAACAACAAAGAAAATAGCCTTCAAGATAAACACTTCGAACAACACGTGTTTGGTCTTTATTTAGCGTTATTGCATGACTTATGTAGAAACTACAGCCCAATGCTTAACCTTATTTAATAGCCAACCACACTGTTGTAAAGCAATCTTGAAAGGCCAACACGCTCTTAAGCAATCACCTTCTGTGAAAGATCAGGTATCGAATGAACTTAGAAAACATATTAGCGCAAGCACTTGAGGCGGTAGCCAGTGCCAGTGAAATAGCGCAGTTAGAAGATATCAGGGTTAATTACCTTGGTAAAAAAGGCGAAATCACTAGCTTACTTAAAACGTTAGGTAAAATAGCACCTGAAGAACGTAAAGAAGCAGGCCAAGTTATCAACCAAGCTAAACAAGATGTGCAAGTTGCTATTAACGAAAAACGTGAATTGCTTGCAAGTAAAGCACTTGAAGAAAAGCTAGCTGCTGAAACTATAGATGTAACTCTGCCAGGACGTGTTATGCCTACCGGCGGTTTACACCCAGTTACGCGCACTATTGAGCGTATAGAAAGCTTTTTTGGTGAGTTAGGTTTTGAAGTTAAATCTGGTCCAGAAATCGAAGACGATTTTCATAACTTTGATGCGCTAAATATTCCAGAGCATCATCCAGCACGTGCTGATCACGATACCTTTTATTTCAATCCTAAATTAGTACTACGCACACAAACCAGTGGCGTGCAAATTCGTACTATGGAAACTGAGCAGCCACCACTGCGCATTATTTCACCTGGACGTGTATACCGTAACGATTACGACCAAACACATACACCTATGTTCCACCAGGTTGAAGGTTTAATGGTTGATACCGATGTTAGCTTTACTGAGTTAAAAGGTATTTTGCATGATTTTTTACGTAACTTCTTTGAAGAAGATATGGAAATTCGTTTCCGTCCTTCATTCTTCCCGTTTACAGAACCTTCAGCTGAAGTAGATGTTATGGGTAAAGACGGTAAGTGGTTAGAAGTACTAGGCTGCGGCATGGTACATCCAAATGTACTTAAGTCTGTGGGTATTGACCCAGAAAAATACACCGGCTTTGCCTTTGGCATGGGTGTAGAGCGTTTAACAATGTTGCGCTATGGCGTAAACGATTTGCGTGCATTTTTCGAAAATGACTTAAAATTCCTGAACCAGTTCCGTTAAGAGTGAAACAATAAAATGAAATTTAGTGAAAAGTGGTTAAGAGAGTGGGTTAATCCTGCTATTGATACGCAAGCTCTTTCGGAACAGCTTTCAATGGCTGGTCTAGAAGTTGATGGTGTTGAGCCTGCTGCTGCCAAATTTAATGGCGTAGTTGTTGGTGAAGTTGTTGAATGTGGTCAACACCCTGATGCAGATAAACTGCGTGTTACCAAAATTAACGTAGGTGGCGATGAGCTACTTGATATCGTGTGTGGTGCACCAAATTGTCGTTTAGGTATTAAAGTTGCTGTTGCAACTGTGGGCGCTGTACTTCCTGGTGACTTTAAAATTAAAAAAGCCAAACTACGCGGCCAACCTTCAAACGGAATGCTATGTGCTTTTGTTGAGCTAGGTATTAGCGAAGAAGGCGACGGCATTATGGAATTGCCAAGCGATGCACCAGTAGGCACTGATTTACGTGACTATCTAGGTCTTGATGACAATATTATTGATGTTGACTTAACACCAAATCGTGGTGATTGTTTAGGCATTAAAGGCCTTGCTCGTGAAGTAGGTGTTTTAAATAGCATTGACGTAAATGTATTAGATATCCCAGCGGTTACGCCAACAATTGATGACAAAGTATCAATTGAGCTAGTTAATGAAGATGCATGTCCTCGTTACCTTGGCCGTGTGATAAAAGGCATTAACCTTGATGCTGAAACACCACTTTGGATGGTTGAAAAATTACGTCGTAGTGGCGTACGTTCAATCGACCCAGTAGTTGATGTTACTAACTATGTATTACTTGAACTTGGTCACCCAATGCACGCGTTTGATTTAAATGCGATTGAAGGTGGTATTAAAGTTCGTAGTGCAAACGCAGGCGAAGAACTTGTTTTATTAGACGGTAATACCGCTAAATTAAACGACACAACACTTGTGATAGCCGATCATAATAAAGCACTTGCAATTGCAGGTATTTTTGGTGGGGAGCAATCAGGTGTTACAGATAAAACATCTGATATATTACTTGAAAGCGCATTTTTTAATCCTGTTGCAATCGCAGGGCAAGCACGTAGCTACGGTTTGCACACTGATGCTTCACACCGTTATGAACGCGGTGTTGATTTTGCTCTGCAACATGATGCAATGGAACGTGCAACAGCACTTCTTCTCGAGATTGTAGGTGGTCAAGCAGGCCCTGTAGTTGAAGCTGTTGCGGCTGATAAACTACCAAAAGTGACTGAAGTACGTCTTCGTCGTGCACGTTTAGACCGTGTTATTGGTCATCATATTGAAGATGCTAAAGTAACAGATATTCTTACGCGTTTAGGCCTTGATGTTAAAGTAGAAAATGAAAGCTGGAGTGCGGACGTACCAAGCTACCGTTTTGATATTCGCATCGAAGAAGATTTAATTGAAGAAGTAGCACGTGTTTACGGTTACAACAGCATTCCAAATGTTGCACCAACTGCAAAACTTAAAATGACGACACATAACGAAGCAACTATTGCGCTTAGCAAGTTCCGCAATACGTTAGTGACTCGTGGTTACCAAGAAGCAATTACATACAGCTTTGTAGACCCTAAAGCACAAGCTATTTTACACCCAGAGTGTAAAGCAATGGTATTACCGCATCCTATTTCAATTGAAATGTCAGCAATGCGTGTAAGTTTAATGCCCGGTTTATTAGCGTCTGTAGCTTATAACCAAAATCGCCAACAGCCTCGTATTCGTTTATTCGAACATGGTCTTAAATTTATAAGCGACGAAAGTGCAGAAAACGGTGTTTACCAAGTGCCGGTTATTGGCGGTGTTATAACAGGCCTTGTAAATGGCGAGCATTGGGTTGAAGAAAAACGTAATGTTGATTTTTACGATTTAAAAGGTGATGTTGAAGCCTTACTTGCAATTACCAATGACATTACTCGCTTTGAAATTAAAGCCGAGCAGTCAGATGGACTTCACCCTGGTCAATCAGCAGTAATATATGTTGATGGTAAAAAGGTTGGTTTTTTTGGTGCTTTACATCCTCAAGCTCAAAAGTCGTTAGATATCAACAACGCAACTTTTGTTTTTGAAATTGAAATGTCAGCAATAGAAAAAAGAAATTTACCGCAAGCCGAAGGGGTGTCTAAATTCCCTTCAAATCGCCGCGACATCGCGATTTTAGTGGCAGACAGCGTTAAATCTGGCGACATTTTAAGCGTGATCGAAAAAGTTGGCGGAAATCAATTGGTTGACCTAAACTTATTCGATGTGTATAAGGGCAAAGGTATTGAGCCAAATTATAAGAGTTTGGCGATTGCTCTAACACTGCAAGCGGTTGATAGAACACTCGAAGAGAAAGATATCAATCTAGTAGTTGATAACGTGGTGGCCGAATTGGCCGAACAGTTTAATGCATCGTTGAGGGACTAGATATGGCGCTTACTAAAGCCGACATAGCTGAACACCTATTTGAAAAGCTCGGGATCAATAAAAAAGATGCCAAAGATTTAGTTGAAGCGTTTTTTGAAGAAATCCGCTCAGCGCTAGAAAAAGGCGAGCAGGTTAAGCTCTCTGGATTTGGTAACTTTGATCTTCGAGACAAAAAAGAAAGACCAGGCCGCAACCCGAAAACAGGCGAAGATATTCCTATTTCGGCACGTCGCGTGGTGACTTTTCGACCAGGTCAAAAGCTTAAAACCCGCGTAGAAGTGGGCACAAGCAAAGCAAAATAAAAAAAGGCAGCGTAAGCTGCCTTTTTATTTGCCTGAATAACCTAGTTATTAAATTATACCAACCTGCATAAATCTTTGATCAATTTAACGAATTAAATAGCACTATAACGTCGTTAAAATATTTTTATCTAGAACAACTAGATACAAAAATTTTTGCCTAGTTCTAGCGTAATTTTCTTAACGTTAAATAGACCCCATACATAAGCAGATTGGTATTAGGTTATTTTTGCGATTATAAATTAAAACTCTCGAGGAGATACAAAATCACCTGCCATTATTTGCTGAAATGTTTGCTCTGCAAGTACATCTAGGCTATCTAAGCTTTTACCATTTGCGACTAATTTCTGCTCAATTTCAAATGCATCAATATTTTCAATCCCCGACATTTGCGCTACTCTAGAAAATATATATGCGTGCTTAAACTTATCATGTTTATAAAAAAGACTAATAAGTGATGTATACACTTCCGGATTCGGTATGTTGTCTTTTTTATTGAGCTCTAGAGTTTTATAAAGTAAATCAATGGTTTTTTCATCATCAAATTTAATATAGTACGATGCTAAAAAAAATTGCATTTCGGCACTTTGCGTTACACTTTTATCGTTTTCTATAGCCAATAATTTAGTCAACGCACTTTGGTTGTTATTTCGTGACCATTGGTAGTAGAGCAAACCTGGGTGGTTTGTATTTTGGGTATCTTGATATAACCGAGTCATTTCTTTAATACTCGTTAATTGACCATCAATACGTGACGTTTTTTTAGCTTTTAACTTAATATGTTCAATTTTAGCGGCCAAAGTTATGCATTGGTTATAAGATTCAAAGTCCTTGAGTAATTGGTATTTATTTTCATCAGTAGGGTCTTTGTATTCTATGTAGCGTTTGATAATTACATCAGAACGCTCATCCTTGCAGTGACTGTCTTTGTTTAAGTCGCTACAAAAGCCAGGTGTTTCTTTGCACACTTGTGCGAGTGTTAACGGCTCTTCACACCCTGCCAATGTTAGCAAACCCAATAGTACACTTGCTTTTTTAAGCATTCCTTAACCCCAAATGAATATTTACTTTGTTATTCTAACGCAATCATTTAACGCCTAACAGTAGAGAATAACTTCAGTTTAAATTAGAATAGCCCTGCCTGAAGTGCATTACTCTCAAAATATAGTGCATTTTTAAAGGCTATCCGTTCAAAATGATAAACTTAGGTAAATAAAATGACCTCATCTCACGAGTTAGAATACACAAATAGTTGGCAAGAGCGCCAAGATTACGCAGAAAGCATGCAACCAATCATTGGTAAGCTTTACCGTAATCGTGGTATCGAAATCGCTGTATATGGCCGTCCTCTCGTAAATGCCAGTACTATCGATATTATCAAATCTCACAAAACCGTTGCTCAGTTTGAAGGCACTAAATTACGTTTGCGCGAAAGCTTCCCATTTTTAGAAGCTATCAGCAAAATGGAATTAAACTCAGCACGTATTGATATTGGTAAGCTTGCATATAGTTATTTGTTCACTGAAGCCGCAAAAGGTCGTTCAGTAGAAGAGTTTGTAAAAGATGAACTTGCAGAAATAACAGACTCACCAGCGAAAGAGCCACGCGATGTAGTATTGTATGGTTTTGGTCGTATCGGTCGTTTATTAGCGCGTTTATTAATTGAAAAATCAGGTCCATATTCAGATTTACGTTTGCGCGCTATTGTTGTGCGTGGTGGTAAAGATGGGGATCTTGAAAAGCGTGCAAGCTTACTGCGTCGTGATTCAATTCACGGTCCATTCAATGGCTCAATCACGATTGATAAAGAACGCAATGCAATTAAAGCTAACGGTAGCTACATTCAAGTTATTTACGCTAACTCTCCTAGCGAAATTGATTACACTCAATACGGTATCGACAATGCATTAATTGTTGATAACACAGGTATTTGGAAAGACGAAGCGGGCCTTGGCCAGCATCTAGAGTGTAAGGGCGCTGCAAAAGTATTATTAACAGCTCCTGCAAAAGGCAATATCAAAAACATCGTATATGGTGTTAATAACAAAGATATTTTACCTGAAGATAAAATTGTTTGTGCAGCAAGCTGTACAACCAATGCAATTACACCAACGCTTAAAGCACTAAACGATAAGTTTGGTATCAATAATGGCCATGTTGAAACTGTACACTCGTACACGAACGATCAAAACCTTATTGATAACTACCACAAAGCAGAGCGCCGTGGCCGTGCCGCAGCACTTAATATGGTAATTACTGAAACAGGTGCTGCAAAAGCGGTTTCAAAAGCATTACCAGAGCTTGAAGGCAAGTTAACAGGTAACGCAATCCGCGTACCTACACCTAATGTGTCGCTAGCTATTTTAAATCTTAACTTAGCAACAAGCACATCAGTTGAAGAGCTAAACGCATTTTTACGCGATACAGCACTTCATTCAGACTTACGTGATCAAATTGATTACACTGCATCAACGGAAATTGTATCTACCGATTTAGTAGGTAGCCGTTACGCAGGTGTTGTTGATTCACAAGCAACAATTGTTGAAGATAACCGTATTGTTTTATATGTATGGTACGACAATGAGTTTGGTTACAGCTGCCAAGTAGTACGTTGTATGCGCGATATGGCCGAAGTGTCATTCCCAAGCTTACCTCGCTAATTTATTTGCAGTGACTTAAAAGCCAGCATGTTGCTGGCTTTTTTGGTCGTGTATTATTTTTAAAGCGTATGCCTTGTGATAGGCTTTAATTAAGAAAATGCACATTCGTTTTACTATTTATAAAATAATGTCAGTTCTGTGAATTAATAAGCAGATAAACTTATTCAACCTAAAGGTTTTTTCATGAAAATCAGCAGCAATTTCGACAGTGGTAATATCAAAGTTATTGAAGCCACCGATCCTTTAAATATTCAATTAGAAATTAATAAAGATCACCAGTCTGAATTTTATCAGTGGTTTCACTTTCGCCTTGAAACAACACCTTACCAATTGCATAAGTTAAATATTAATGAGCTTGATAAATCAGCTTACCCAGATGGTTGGGAAGGGTATCAAGCCGTTGCATCATATGACCGCCAAACATGGTTTCGTGTACCATCAAGCTATGAAAATGGCACATTAAGCTTTGAAATTGAACCAGAGTGCGGCAGTGTATATTTTGCTTACTTTGCGCCATACAGTTACGACCGCCATTTAGATTTATTATCTTGGGCACAAAGCCAAGGCGCTTGCCAATTAATAACGCTTGGTGAAACACTCGATGGCCGCGATATGAGTGTGCTTAAAATTGGTGAGCCAAGTGAAGACAAGAAAACCATTTGGATCACAGCACGCCAACACCCAGGTGAAACAATGGCGCAGTGGTATGTAGAAGGTCTATTGCACAAACTTCTTGATGACGAAGACCCACATGCAGCTGCGCTCTTATCAAAAGCAGTATTTTACGTTGTGCCAAATATGAATCCAGACGGCAGCGCACGTGGACACCTTCGTACTAACGCTAAAGGTGTTAACTTAAACCGTGAATGGCAAACACCAAGCATGGAAAACAGCCCTGAGGTTTACTTAGTGCTTAATAAAATGCGCGAAGCTGGCTTAGATATGCACTTAGACATACACGGCGATGAAGCTATCCCATATAACTTTGTGGCAGGCAGTGAAGGTATTCCAAGTTACGATGAACGCTTAAAAGGCTTAGAAGATAGCTTTAAAGCTGCGCTTTTAACTATTACACCAGAGTTTCAAGATGAGCATGGCTATCCAAAAGATGAGCCAGGTCAAGCTAACCTTACGGTAGGTTCATCAGCTACGGCTGAAGAATTCAAAGCATTAACGTACACAATTGAAATGCCATTTAAAGACAACAACGATTTACCTGATCCAGATTACGGCTGGTCAGATCGTCGTTCGTATCAATTTGGTCAAGATACATTAGCGGCTATTGTTAATGTTGTTGATGATTTAAGATAAAACGCTTATCTAAAAGGGTATCAATAGTTTTGATACCCTTTTTGCTTTTAATAAAACCCTTTGTATAAAAAAATAATAATCATATAGCAGCTTTATTCTTAAAACGTTTTCAACGCTTCTTCGCTGCGTATCATCACCGTATCGGTACAAATCAATCTACTTTCATTTAAATACTACAGATGTAGTGCCTTTCGCCAAGTGTGTAATTATATATTTTGAAAATTAAGTGTTAACAAAGTTAGGTTACTTAAGTTAAGATTAATTAAATCATGAGTCGGGACGGGAGAGGTAAAACCTTATTTCGTAAAGCTTATGTAGCGTAGTAGCTAAAGCAGAGTCTCGTAATTAAAAATAATAAATATAACTATAGAGGATATCCATGGAAGCTTTTGTAAGTGCTGTTAATGATGTTGTTTGGAGTGATGCACTCATCTATTTATGCCTAGGCGCAGGCTTGTTTTATTCAGTATTAACTCGATTTGCTCAAGTTAGACATTTTAAAGAAATGTGTAAGTTATTATTTAGTCCTAACACGTCTGATAAAGGTATCTCATCTTTTCAAGCCCTTGCAGTATCGTTATCTGGACGAGTAGGCGTTGGTAATATTGCTGGTGTTGCTGCCGCTATCGGCTTTGGTGGACCAGGCGCAATTTTTTGGATGTGGGTTGTTGCATTTTTAGGTGCAAGTACTGCATACGCAGAGTCTACTTTAGGCCAAATTTATAAAACAGAAGAAGATGGGCAATACCGTGGTGGCCCAGCGTACTATTTTGACCGTTGTTTAGGGCAAAAGTGGCTAGCTGTTTTATTTGCTGTTTCGGCGATTATTGCCTGTGGTGTTTTTCTACCTGGCGTGCAAGCAAATGCAGTAGGTAATGCGTTTACCCAAGTGTTTGGCAATGGCAACATGGTTACTACTAGCTTTGGTGACGTAGGTAGCTTTAAGTTAGTCGCTTTAGCAATCATCCTTATTGTTTTAGCGTTTATTATTTTTGGCGGTATAAAGCGTATTGCAAACTTTACGCAAGTAGTAGTGCCATTTATGGCGCTTGGTTACATAGTACTGGCATTAATCGTAGTATTTTTAAATTTAGATAAAGTAGCTGATATATTCTATTTAATTATTAGTGATGCATTTACTGCGCAGGCTGGTTTTGGTGCTGCTATTGGTTGGGGCGTAAAGCGTGGTATATATTCTAATGAAGCTGGCCAAGGTAGTGGGCCTCATGCTGCAGCGGCTGCAGAGGTTGATCACCCAGCTCAACAGGGTTTAGTACAAGCTTTTTCGGTTTATGTTGATACCATTTTTGTATGTACTGCAACAGCATTAATGATTTTAATAACGCAGCAATATAATGTTGTGGGTGACTTACCAGCAGGACAGTTTATTGTACAAAATGTAGATGCAGCCACTGAAGTAGGCTCAGCAGCCTTTACTCAAATGGCTTTATTTAGTGTATTTGGCAGCTTTGGACAAGCATTTGTCGGTATTGCATTATTCTTCTTTGCCTTTACCACAATACTTGCTTATTACTTCATTGCAGAGACAAATATTGCTTACTTAAATCGTTACTTTAAAGGCAATATCCCGCTTGTCCTTGTGAAATTTGTGATTATGTTCATGGTTGCATACGGTATGGTTAATAATTCAGGTTATATCTGGACTATTGGAGATATTGGCGTTGGCTTAATGGCTTGGATTAACATATTGGGTATTTTAGCTATTTTCTTTGTAGCTAAGCCAGCTTTGTTATGTTTGAGCGATTATGAGGATCAGAAGAAAAAAGGCGGAAAAATCACATTTGATCCAGTTAAATTAGGGATTAAAAACGCCTCGTTTTGGGAAAAGCGTCTAGAGAAACAGTCAAAAGACGCTGAGTAATTAAACTTAGTGGGCAACTTAGAAAATTATAGCCCCTAAATCAGTTGTTGGTTTGAATTCAAAAAAGACAACGAGAAATAAAACAAGTACAATAAAGGCGCCGAAAGGCGCTTTTTTTATGCGTAGTATGGAGAGAAGTATGGCGATTATTCGTTGCCCAAAATGTGCAAAATCAATTTCAGATAAACATAAGCAATGTCCGCATTGCGAAAGCAACATTGCAGAGCTAAACGACGAGCAAGTTTTACAACTTCAGCGCGAACAGCGAATTAAAAAAAAGCAGATGTTTATAAATCACTCCTTTTTGGCGCTTATCTTATTTTTAGGTGGTTTTTTCTGCTTGTACTTTTTACAACCGCAAGAAGAAACACTTCAATGGTATGCTTACACTGCCGCAATAGGCATAGGCTGTATTTGGTACCTTATAAATCGTATTATATTAGTGACTCTAAAAAAGAAAAAATGACATGAACATCGATAATCTTGTACAAAATATTACTCCCGAATTATTCGAACGCTTACAATACGGTGCTTCTACTGGCAAGTGGCCAGACGGTACCGTTTTATCAGATGAACAAAAGCAACAAACAGTGCAGTTGGTTATGTTGTATCAAGCAAAGGTGGCTCAATCAAACGAGCAATTTACGATTGGTGCTAATGGTGAAATGATCCAAAAGACAAAAGCTCAACTACAAAAAGAATTCAAATCAGACAACGAAATAGCTAGGTTTAGTGAACATGATCTTTAAGCACCTTTTTACACCTAAGTGGAAACACCCAAAGCAACAAGTACGTCTTGATGCTATCGAAAAATTAGACATTGAACGTGATGCAACCATATTAAACACGTTAGCACTTGAAGATAGCTCAGCTGAAATTCGCCGTAAAGCGCTGCAAAAGGTAAACAATTTGCCGCTATGGTGGAAAGCGTATAAACAAGATCAAGCATTAAAAGATATAGCAGAGCTGCAAATATCTAATGCTGTTTTAAATAGCGAAAGTACACTAACAGCGCAAATCAAAAGTGAATACATAGAGCGTTTTGCACCTGTTAAAACACTCGAAAAGTTAGCATTTGCAGAAAAAGAACTGCAAGTACGCGTTAAATTATTAAAACGTTTAGCAAATCCAAAATTAGTAGAAAAAGCATTTAAAGAAGGTAGCGAAGAGCTACAAACTCAGTTAGTTGAACTTGTTATTACCCATCAATTAATTAAGCCATTAGTAAAACATGCAAAAGGTGATGCAAAAGCAGCACTTGAAACGCATATTGAAAATGAGCGTTTAGCAATTGAAATGCCACTTCAGGTTGAAAGTGCAACACGTGTTATTTTAGCTAAGTTAAATGCTTTACGTGAAAAAACAGATTTTGGTGTTGTAAATTCACAAGCCGGCGAATTAATGGCCCAGTGGCAAGCACTTGAGCTTAAATGGTTAAGTGATGAGCGTGTTAAGCTGCTTGATGAAAAATACATTTCTATTACTACTAAGTTAGATGCACACATTGAACAGCTAAAAGCGGTACATGACAAAGAGCAGCAGCAATTAGCGCAACAACAGCGTCAATTATTAGCACTTGCAACACTTGAAGCTTTAGGTGAAGAAATTGAAAATGCCTTACAGCTTGGTCTTGAAACTCCAGAGCAAATTCAACAAGATTGGCTTGATGCAAAAGTAGCGCAAGCTAAGCAAGCTATTAGCGAAACAGAACTTGCTAATAATGCACAATCAAAACTCGCTGTAAGCAAGTTAGAAAAACTATTTACTCAAGTTGCTAAGTTACCCGAGCTAACAACGGCTATTAAAGAGTACAAACTCGCTTTTGCAGCATTATGCGAAATTAAGCCAGCAGAGGATTTAGCACAATACGATGCAACTCTAACTGAATTTAATAATGGCTTTAAAGCAGCGCGTAATCATTTGAATATATTAGATGGCGCACTGCAAAGTACCTTTAAAACACAGTTAAATGGGCATAAAAAGCAATTTTTAGCACCAATGAATGAGCTAGTTAAGCCACTTGAAAAAAACCAAAGCCAAGCAAAGCGCAAAGCGCGTGATGTTAAGCGCCTAATTGAAGAAGGTCGTTTTAATGTTGCTTTTGGCGTATTTAAAGGCTTTGAAGAGTTATTTAATACACTTACTGAGCAATATCAGCAGCCACTTGTGAACATAAAAGCAGACCTTGAAGCGCAACTTGCAGATGCGAAAGATTGGCAAAAATACGCTGCAGCACCAAAGCGTAAAGCTTTATTAGAAGAAGTAAGTGCATTAGTAATCGAAGAGTGTACAGACCCACAACAACGGGCAGAGCAAGTAAAAGCGCTACGTAAACGTTGGAATGAGTTAGGTCGTTTAGATACAGATGAAGAAAAGCAACAAGGTGTGCAGTTTGATGAACAAATCGAGTTGTTATTTGCGCCTTGCCGTAGTTACTTCGCAGAGCAAGAAGTGCAACGCGAAGCATCAAAAGCACAGCGTGAAAGTATTATTAACGACATGCATGCGCTCCATTTACAGCCAACTGCTGAGGATGACTTTGATTGGAAACAATATGAAAGCCAATACAATCGTTTAAATAAAGCGTGGCGTAGTGTGGGTAAAGTTGACCCTAAAACATACCGTACACTAAACGATCGTTATAAAAATGAGCAACAACAAGTACTGGCTTTATTAAACGCATTTCATAAAAGTAATGCAGCACTTAAAAATGAGTTAGTAGAAAAAGCGCAGCAGTTATCACAAAGCGATGATTTAGCCGCTGCTTGCCAAGAGTTGAAGCAAATGCAGCAGCAATGGCAAACCATTGGCTTTGCTGGTTTAAAAGCTGAAAATGCGTTATGGCAAAAGTTTCGTCAGTATAACGATGAAACATTTACCAAGCGTAGTAGTGAGTTTGAGCAGCAAAAACTCGAGCAAAACGAGTCAGATAAGCAAGCAGTTGCAGAACTTGCTGAGCTTGAAGCAGCACTTAGTGATGTTAATCAAAGAGCGCAGTTGCACGACCTCGAAACAAAAGTGAAAGGGTACACGCAATTTAGATCGTTAGCGCCAAAGGTTACTAAGCTACTAGCAGCTATTGACGATAAACTTGCATTGCTTACAAGTAAATCTGAGCAAGCTAATTTAGATGCATTAATTACTGCACTTGAAAACAATGAAACGTTACCAAGTCAGTATCAAGCACCGCTTAAAACAACATTAAGTAAAGAGCAACTTATTACTCGCATGGAAATACTAGCGAACGTAAGTTCAACCGATAAGTCACTTAGAATGGCAGAACAAGTAGCCATGCTAGATGACAAACATCGTGGCGATCATGCTGATTTAAACTATTATTTAAAACAGTTATTAGCGCTCAGTGACGGTTCAGTTGAACCTGACACACTAACGCGACTTAAAGCGACACTTGCAGCTTAATAAAACCAGCATAATCTATGCTGGTTACTATTTTACTAAGCCGCTTTAATAGCGGCTTTTTTATGTATCACTAATTCATAAACAAAAGGGTTCTCATGAGAATTTTAGTTATTATTGCAGCGTTATTTTTAACTGCCTGTAATACCACGCAAGGCATATCAGTATATTCATTTACCAACTCTGAGGTTGAATCTGTACTGGGTAAGCAATTACCAAAGTTAAGTGAAAAAGTAAGCTTAATGGGTTTACCCGTTCAGTTTGATGTAAACGACTTAAGTGTCAACATTGGGCCTGATAACCGCGATGTTGTTGTTCTTGGTGCCGATTCAAGCGCTGAAATTAATGCATTCGCACTTAAATACCCTGTGCGTTTAAAGCTGCAAATTGAAGGTAGCCCATTTTACGACAGTGAGAAAAAAGCAGTGTTTTTACGTAATATTAAATTACTTGATTCGAGTGTAGATGCCGGTGGTTTTAAAGGTAATTTAGGTGCGCTTGATAGCCAAGCAATGGATGTTATTAATGCTTTTTTAGCGGTTAACCCAGTTTATACATTAAACATGGATGACCCTAAAATGATGCTACTTAGTAAGCTTCCACTTGATATGAAAGTGGTTGAAGGTGCAATTAAGCTAGTACCTCGTCTATAAGTAGATCTACCTACTTACAATATACGTATTAATTAGCCTGACTTTCAGGCTAATTAGGTTTTAATATTATGGCGGCTCCTCGTACTGTTCCCTCTTCTCGGCTTTCTCGCTTTGCAAAATTAGGCTCACTTGCCACAGGTGTTGCTACCAACATGTTAGTTGATGGAGCTAAGAGCGCGCTAACAGGTAAAGGTTGGGATAATAAAAGCTTACTACTACAACCTAAAAATATTGAAAAACTAGCCACACAGCTATCACATTTACGTGGTGCAGCAATGAAACTCGGGCAATTGCTCTCAATGGATGCCGGTGATCTACTTAGTCCTGAATTAGCTCAGTTACTTGCTTTACTTCGCTCAGACGCGAACCCAATGCCTCATAAGCAGCTTGTTGAAGTGTTAAAAGAGCAATGGGGGGATGAGTGGCTAGCGCGTTTTTCTCACATTGAGCTAAGACCTTTTGCAGCGGCTTCTATAGGGCAAGTTCATTTGGCTTATAAAGAAAATGGCGAGCAGCTTGCTGTTAAAATTCAATACCCTGGTATTGCTAAAAGTGTAGTAAGTGATGTCGATAACGTTATTTCTTTATTAACGATTTCTCGATTATTGCCAAAAGATCTTAATATTAAACCACTTATTGGTGAGGCTAAGGCACAGTTATTAGCTGAGGCTGATTATAAACGTGAGGCTCAGTACTTAATACGTTATAAAAATGCATTAGCAACTAATCCCCACTTTAAAGTACCCAAAGTATATCCAGAGCACAGCACACAACAAGTGCTAACTATGGAGTATATAAAAGCAGAACCTATTGAGAGCATTACAGAGCTACCAGATAGTCAAAAAAGCTTTGTTGCAGAGCAACTGATTGATTTGTTTTTTAAAGAAATGTTTGAATTTAAATTAATTCAAACCGACCCTAACTTTGCCAACTTTCATTATCAGCTTGATACACAAAAAATTGTTTTATTTGATTTTGGTGCAACGCGAGAAATATCAACCGAGCTTAGCTTAGCGTACTTAGCCTTATTTAAAGCGGGTAGCGAAAACAACCGAGAAGGTGTACTCAAAGCGGCATCACATATAGGTTATTTTAAAAATGACTTAGTTGATGAGTATAAAAACAACGTCATTGATTTATTTTTAATGGCGTGCGAGCCGCTAAGAGTAAAAGGGGAATTTGATTTTAAAAATAGTGAACTCGCGCTCAAAATTAAAAATGCAGGGCTTGCCCTTAGTGCGCAATCTCAGCAATGGCATACACCGCCCGTTGATGCGTTATTTATTCACCGAAAACTTGCAGGACTTTATTTAATAGCCGCAAGGCTAGGTGCAAAAATAGATGTAAAAACGTTATTTAAGCACTATTTATAGCGTTTTAATTTACGCGTAAGTGCACTTTAAGTAATGAGTGCACTTAGCGTATAAAATTGCCATAATGCTCGCGATATTTCGCGAGGTGCATTTATGATAAAACAATTTTTAAACGATCCTAAATTATTGCTAAACGCAGTAGGTGAGGGCATATACGGTTTTGACCTATCGGGTAATGCGGTGTTTGTTAATCCTGCGGCTGAGCGCATGACAGGTTGGTGCGCTGAGGAACTATTAGGTAAAAAAATACATCAATATCATCACCACACTCATGCTGATGGCACTCCTTATCCCGCTGATGAATGCCAAATTTACTGCACCATGTTTGACGGCAAACGTCGTGAAGTTAAAAATGAAGTTTTTTGGCGTAAAGACGGTAGCTCATTTGCAGTAGAATACACCTCAACACCGGTTTATCAAAATGATAAGTTAATTGGTGCTGTAGCGGTATTTCGCGATATATCACTGCAACAGCAAACACAAAATGCACTGCAAGAGGCACTTACTCAAGTAAAGCACTTAAGTGAGCAGCTAAAAGATGAAAACAACTACTTAATTGCAGAACTTAACGAAGATTGGCAAGACTCAGGGCTAGTTGGACAAAGCCATATATTTCAAACCATGTTAGATCAAATAAAACTGGTAAGTGAAACCGACAGCACAGTGCTTATACTTGGCGAAAATGGCACGGGTAAAGAATTAGTAGCCCGTAATTTGTATAGGCTAAGCAAACGCAGCGAACAAGCTTTTATAAAAGTAAATTGCGCCGCATTTACCCCAAGTTTGCTAGAATCGGAATTGTTTGGCCATGAAAAGGGCGCGTTTACAGGTGCCAATGACCGCCGTAAAGGGCGCTTTGAACTTGCTGATAAAGGCACCTTGTTTTTAGATGAGATAGCAGAGCTTCCACTTGAGGCGCAAAGTAAACTACTAAGAGTTCTGCAAGAACAAGAGTTTGAACGTGTGGGTGGCAGCAATACGCTAAAAGTAAACATTAGAGTAATTGCAGCGACTAATCGCGACCTGTGGGAGATGGTACAAAAAGGCACGTTTAGAATTGATTTGTATTATCGGCTCAATGTATTTCCTATAAAAGTACCCGCCCTTAAAGATCGAAAAGAAGATATTCCTTATTTATGCGCTAATTTAATTGCGCAGATAAATAAACGACTGGGTAAACACTTAAAAGGGCTAAGTAAAAAAGCAATTACGCAGCTGCAGGCTTACGATTGGCCAGGCAATATTAGAGAGCTGCAAAATGTACTTGAACGCGAAGCTATTTTATCTAATCAAGCGGTACTTCAGTTAAGTCAGCCTTTGCAAGCGGGTGGTGAAGTAGTTATTAATCCTTCACTTACGCTCGATGAAGCGCAAAAGCAGCATATAACCTCTGTTCTTGTGTTATCGCACTGGCAAATATCGGGTGATAAAGGAGCGGCAGTTAAATTGGGCTTACCTGAGAGTACACTACGCTCAAAAATGCGAAAGTTAGGAATAGCTAAGAATTCGTGATATATCGCGAAGTTCGCTTTATATCGCGAGGTTGCTTTTTGTTTTTTAAAATAATTTCTTTAATATCAATGAAGTAGTTAAAGTTTCAGCTTGGTCTGAAGGTTGCAAATACTTGCTTAACACCCGTCATTATGAAGCAAGTACTATGAAGTTTGATATTAAAGAAGAAGACATGATTATTAAGCCCTATAACACAGAAGGGCCAATTTATATCCGCGAGCAAAAAGGATTTTTTCAGCGCATACGCCGTAATTTAGGCTGGCTGTTAATGCTAACTTTTATTGCAATACCGTGGATTCAATATAACGGACAACAAGCTGTGCTGCTTGATGTGGCAACGCAAACCTTTACTATTTTTGGTTTAACACTCCTTCCTCAAGATTTTATGATTTTAGCCCTGCTATTTATGGTGGGGGCTTTTGCATTATTTTTTGTAACTAACTGGCTTGGTCGGGTTTGGTGTGGTTATACGTGCCCGCAAACAATATGGATGCTTATGTTTTCGTGGGTAGAGCAGCGCATTGAAGGCACGCGAAATCAGCGAATTAAATTAGATAAATCTCAGTGGACGCTAAGTACTTGGCGCAAAAAAATAACTAAGCACAGTGCGTGGATTATTATTTCAGTTTTAACCGCCACCTCGTTTATGGCGTATTTTATTCCAGCAAAAAGTTTGTATATGGAAATGCTTACATTTGAATGGTCAGGTATTACGAGCTTTTGGGTGTTTTTATTCGCTTTTTGCACTTACGGTAATGCAGGGTTTTTACGCGAAAAAATGTGCACGATTGCTTGCCCGTATTCTCGTTTTCAGGCTGTTATGTTTGATAAAGATACGTTGCTTGTTACCTATGATAGCAAGCGCGGTGAAAGTCGTGGACCGCGTAAACGCAAAGCCGATCCAAAAGAGCTTAACTTAGGTGACTGTGTAGACTGTAACTTATGTGTAGAGGTTTGCCCGGCAGGTATAGACATTCGAAATGGCTTACAATATGAATGTATAAACTGTGGCTTATGTATTGATGCTTGCGACGATACTATGGAGAAATTTGGTTATCAAAAAGGCTTAATTAAATACGCCAGTGAAAAACAAATGGAAGGTAAAAAAACCAATCCATTTAGATTAAAACTAATAGGATACGGCGCATTAACGGCTTTGTTAATAATTTCTATGTTTGCATGGATGCTGCAACGCACACCAATAGAAGCCTCAGTACTACGCGATAGGAATGCGCTTTATAGAGTGAACTACGAGGGCCTGGTAGAAAACCCTTATACACTTACTATTATTAATAAAACGCAGCAAGCTCTGCATTACAGTATTGCCATAGAGGGCTTGCCAGAAGCAACACTCTCAAGTCCAAGTTCTACACTTATACAGCCAGGTGCAATGAAAAGAGTCCCCGTTACTGTAACAGCCGATGGTTACAATATTGCGCACAAAGTGAGTAAGTTACAATTTGTAGTAACAGCGCAAGAAGATGCCAGCATTACTATAACCAAAGACAGTCAATTTTATAAAAATTAGTACAGTATATAAGCTCTATATAAACAATGGCTTGAGCTTTACCTAGCTCAAGTCGTTGTTTAATTCATTTAAAATAAAATGCTTTGCCGATTCTAGGTTATCAAAAAGACAATCTTTGAAAGAAACGTCTCTTTTGGCGTTTTGCATTATTCGTTGCATTTGGCTTATAGCAATAGGTGATGTAAGCACAAACGCGCTAATTAAACAGTTATTCTGCTGCATGTTGTGGCTTATGGCTACCATTTCTTGCTCGGCCTGCGGGGTTGCAGCTACAACGTTTGATGAGTCACTTATATAACCCCATTTCTCGCCTTTAAATGATTGAATGGTTTCAAAAAGCGCTATTTTAAAATTACTTAAAAGCTCAAGTTCTAGGTTTCCGCTAAATTGTGCAATAACTATATTATTTTCAAGCGATAAATTAACGTGTCCGTTTTTATTTTTGTATTCCATTAATACCTCCTAAATTAGCTTTTTATCTAAATTTAGTTTAGCAGCCAAGAGGGTACAAGCGGCTGCAAACTTATTAAAGTGCTTTAATATAGTTAAGGGCGCTTTTAATAACCGCTACTTGCGCCAAAATACATTCTTCATCTGTGGCTGTTGGGCTATCAGGGTATACCTCTGTTGTGGTTACATAGGGTGCATCTGTAAAGCCCATACACAAACCTAAATCGCGTGCTGCGTAATTAATAACGCCAAATTGCTCTTGAGGGACGCCTATTAACTGGTTATTTTCATCACTCGGTGCAATGTGCGTGACCTTTGCTACATCTTCGATAATTACTTTTTGAAATTCAGGCTCAGGCTTATTGGTATCGGCCACTAAATAAAACCCATCAGGTATGTTCCAATTAGTGTTTGTTGTGCCTTCACGGGCAGCAAGTGCGGGTCTAAATTCACTGTTATCGCTGTCGGTTGTTTCGTGTAAATCAATATGAGCAACTAAGTCTACATCGAGTGATTTTACAAACGCCATAATAGCTGCTGACTCTTGTGCTGGGCTGCCTTCGTAAAATGAGCGGTTAGGATCAATAGCATCAGGGTTCCAGCGATTTATTGTTTCATATCCCCAAGGGCTAATGCAGGGCGCAACAACAATATTAAACTGCTCAGAGTGTTGCATAGCAGATGTTTTAGCAAATCTAAGTGCGCCATGTACGCCACTGGTTTCGTAGCCATGTACACCACCGGTGATTAAAACAGTTGGTTTATTGGCATTAAAGTTAGGCGTTTTTAATATATATAATGGGTAAGTACCAGCGGCGTAATTAAGCTCGCCGTATTGCTCTATATCTAAGGTGCTTTTAAGGTCATTAATTAGCGTTACGACTTCGTTTTGGTAACTGCGTTTAATGTTTTGGCGTGCTAACCACTGGGCTTTATCGTTGTTATTCCATTTTTTGCCTGGTGTGCCAATAGGGTATGTGCTGTTAGTCATAATAAACCTTTATATCAACTGTTATTTGTTCTCCTATAAATAAGGAGGGCAATTACAATTGGTAAAATTACTTAATAAAGGCGTAGCTTAACGCTGAGTAAATTAGCGTGCAAATTAAAACGTTAAAGTCATATTTTTAATAGCGCGTGATTGCTGGGCTTTAATATAACTTTGGTTTGCGAACTCACCCGAAATACTACCTAGTCGTTCACGCTTTACACTAACGGTTAAACTACACGTTTTACTTTGATCTACTTGCGAGCTGCTAAACATATCTAAGCTTTGCAAATCTATTTCAAGGCGCGAAGTGCCAAGCGCAAAAAGCATTGATTGTAAAAGTGTTTCATTATTATTGTTAGTGCAGCTACTGCTAAGTTCTACTTGACTAGTACTATTGGGATCAGTGCCATCTAACTGAACTGTAAGGAGACTATTAATACTAAAAGTTTGGTCGTTACTCGGGGTTAAAATAATAAAATTTAAAGGTAGTTCCACACCTGAATTCGCATTTATGCCATCGTCTCGTTTAAATTTAATATCAAACTGTTGGTTATCGTCAGTGGCATTTATATACGCTTGGTAATCAACGTCTAAAAAGTCGGTATCTTTTGTAAGTACAATAGCAGTGTTATTCACAAGAGCTTGTAATGAGTCGCTATCGCTTAAAACAATGTTTGAGCCATTAGCATCTCCCGCATTTAGTTCTGCGTTAACACGCGTGCGGTTACCGTCAGAAACCAGCTCAAAGCCTGCCCAAATTCCTTTTGTTTTTATTAAATTCGACTCTGTTTCTGATGTACATGCGCATAATAATAAAATTAAAGCAGTTGTGGTAATGCACTTTTTAAGCATGTTAGCTCCTTTTAACCACTGAATTAGCTATAAGTAATTGTTTAATTGCGGATATACCTAGTAAATATATTAAGTGTATTTGTGCATTGTTACACAACACGCTATTTGTAAATGTTTAAAATTGTTAATGGTTGTGAGTAAAATGCTAATATTAAGTTTTAAAAGTCAGCCTGCTAAGAGGTTGCTCGATAAATGACTACTATTTAGCGTTAAATGTAATATAAAAGAGTATGTTACAATCAAGTCAAAGCATATCTTCATATTGAGTATTATGGCGCAGTATATTGCTACTCCAAGTTGGCTAGGCCGTTTTTTTACCCGTATTAAACACGTAACTATTGAACAAGAGCGCCTTGTTGTGCATTTTAGAAGTGCTCCCGCACGGACATTTTTAATTAAAGACTTTTATAATTACTCAATACTTAAAAATCGTTTATTTAGCGCCAAAATTAATTTGTGCGATAGTAGCAATACATCAATTAGCTTTTTAAACAAAGCGCAAGCTAAGTCTTTAAATACCGCCCTTAACACGCAATTTTCAGCCATGCTTGAGCAAAAAGTAAATAACGCCAAGGCTTTGCTAAAGCGTTATGCTTTAGATGAGTTTTTACGTGATAGTTCCATAAAAATACTTAATAACGAGGTATTTTTACTTGCTAAACAATACGCTCAAAGTACAAACACATGGCAACAACACTTATCGCCAAGCAGTATTAAATTTTTAAATATACTGAGCTCCACACCCAATACTCACGATGCAATCACACAGCTGCGCCATAAATATGAAAAAAAACAGCTAACTCTTAAAAATGACTTTTTTAATCAAGTAGAGTCAAATCCATTAACAACAGAGCAGCGCTTAGCGGTTATACGCGATAACGATAAAAACCTAGTATTAGCGGCAGCAGGCACAGGTAAAACATCTGTGATGGTAGCAAAATCGTTAGATTTAATAGCGTGTGATATTGCCAAGCCTGAGCAAATTTTGGTGCTGGCCTATAATAAAACAGCAGCAAATGAGCTTAAAGAGCGCTTTATTAAACGCGCCACGCATGCAAACTTGCATACCAAAGTACCCACTATTTTAACGTTTCATGCGCTTGGGCTTAAATTATTACAAAGTGCTAAAAAGCCAATCGAGTTGTCAAAATTTGCAACCGACCCAGTTCAATTAAATAGTTGGTTAACTGGGTGGGTAAGTAAAAAAATACAAACCGAGCCACAGTTTTTAAAAGCATTTGTAGATTTACTCCATGAGCCGATTGATATATTTAGCTTTAAAGATAATGCACAGTACGAGCGGTACGTACGCGATAACGAATACCGTAGCCTTGCGGGACATAAAGTAAAAAGTTATCAGGAAGTGCTTATTTCAAACTGGCTACATTTGAATTGCGTGGCGCACAGTTATGAGGTGAATTATCACTTTAATCAAGGCGCAGAGCTAAGTGGGCAATACCAACCAGACTTTTATATACCTCAATACGATATTTACTTAGAGCACTTTGGCATTGATAGGCAAGGGAGTACTCGTGCCGATATAGATAAAAAACACTATAACGAGCAAATTGCATTTAAGCGTAAGTTACATAAACAAAATGGCACCACTTTACTCGAAACCTTTCATTACAACTGGGTAGAAGGAAAGCTTGAGCAAACTCTCGCAAAGCAATTAAAGCAGCATAATGTTGAATTAGCACCTTTAAGTAACGACGAAATATTTCATACTTTAAATAACTCAGGACAGTTACAGCAAGGCATTGAGAAGTACATAAAATGCTTACAAGCTATTCGAGTGGAGCAACTAAGTAATAAGCAAATAGCGCAGCGCATCAAGCAAAGTGGTATTAAAAACTATCAACAATATGCAAACTTGTTAGTGCAAATTCACGACGCTTATATAAATGAACTAAGCACGCAAAATGCCATTGATTTTGACGACATGATTATTCAAGCAACAAAGGCGATAGTAAGCGGAGATTTTAATATTCCATGGAGCCACATTTTAGTTGATGAGTATCAAGATATATCAAGTGCGCGTATGGGTTTTTTAAATGCCATATTAAAATATGGCAAAGGAATACGCTTTACTGCGGTAGGTGATGACTGGCAAGCAATTTATCGGTTCTCGGGTGGTAATTTAGCGCTTACTACACGCTTTAATGAATTAGTGGGCAGCCACTCACTTACTATGTTGCAAAAAACATTTAGATATAACAATAGTATTAGTGATGTAGCGGGGCGCTTTGTAATGCAAAACCCTGAGCAATATAAAAAGCAGATCAGCACACATACGCAAGTAATCACACCACAAGTTATTTTGTTAGACGATTTATACCAAGGCACTAAATCGATAGAAATAAAAGTACAGCAGAGCATAAGCACTATTCAAAAAAACGATGCATCAGCGAGCATTGCCATACTTAGTCGATACCGATACATGTTAAATAGCGTGCAGCAGCATTTAAAAGATAAAAAGCATACAAACCCTCTTTATTTTTGGACATTGCATAGCGCTAAGGGGCTTGAAGCCGATTACTGTATTATTATTGGTTTTGAACAAGGTAAATTAGGGTTTCCTAGCGATAATCAAAATAACGTGCTGGTGGAGTCGTTATTACCAGAGCAAGATGAATTCACTCACTCAGAAGAAAGGCGTTTGCTTTATGTAGGTATTACGCGCGCAAAACATAAAGCGTATTTAATTGCAGACCCTTATGCATGCTCAGCGTTTGTAAAAGAACTAGTAAATGACGATTATCCTATTCAAATCGGCTCCACGTTGTTTAACAAGTCGCAACTAAAGCAAAGAGAGTGTAATACGTGCAGCGACGGATTAATTGTGCCAAAAACGGGTCAGTATGGTGATTATTATAGCTGTACTAATACGCAGATTTGCGAAACTAAACTACGAGTGTGTAAAAGCTGTAGTAGCCCATCGGTTGATAAAAACACGTATTCACAATGTGTGAATACAGAGTGTAAAACGCAGCATCCAATTTGTGAAAAGTGTGGTCGCGAAATGCGTAAACGTAAATCTAAGCACGGTGAATTTTTAGGATGCAGTGGTTTCGCGCTTAAAGAGGATAACTGTAAAAACACTCGAAAAATGAATGTTTAACGGCTAACGAGCAGGTTTACACCTATCTATTTTATAGAACAATGTAAATAGAAATTATATTCATTTGATTGATTTTAACAAGTTATCAATGTCTAATAGAAGAATGAGCTTTAACTGTTGTTTATTATGCATTTTTTCAATAGGTTCTTTTTATTAAACGATCACTATTCAGCCCCTGATCAGGTTGCTAATTGGCGAATAAGTGCACTGCGCATTATTCTATCATTAGTAATGGTGTTATGTTTTGCTGTGGTGTGCCACACGTACGCAAGCGCTATTGAGTTTAACTTAATTTATATTGTTGTATTAACAAGCAGTTTTTTTGCGACTGTATGCGGTTTGCTTATAGCAAGTAAGCGTTTTTATCACTTCAGCGCTCATGTACTTTTAATAGCCATTGTAGCTGCTAGCGTGTCGATGAACTTATTTTTAACAGACCTAGAGCTTGCTAAAGTGGGCTCTATGTATATGTATTCCTGCCCAATAATCGCACTTATGCTACTTGGTTATAGAACAGCCCTTGCTTATGGCGTATTAAATATTGTACCGTTTTATATGATCATCAATAACGTTGATGTATCGGGCTTAACTGGCATTGCTCAACAACTTCCCGATGCCAGCTTATACATTACAGGGCTAATATTCTTATTTTTTAACATTTGTATTCCCCTTGCTGTGGCACGCACAATTGTGGCTGCTAAGCGTTTAAACAAAACAATGATAAGCGCTAATACACACCTTAAAGATAAAAATGAGCTTTATCGAAGCCTGTTCACCGAATCAAATAAAGCCAAAATTATTGTTGACGAAAACCTTGTCATTACTGATTTTAATCAACACGCTATTGATATGTTTGGTATAAAAAAAGAATTAAAAGAAGAGTGCGTTAACCTTTCTCATTTATTTCCTACTTTAGTTTTTGACGCCCCTAATGCTCAAAATAAAATTGTGAAGTACAAAAAAAGCTATTTTAAAGCCTGCTACCAGCAAATAACAATGAGTACAAACTACCGTGTATACGACTTTTACGATTGCACGCAAGAGCAGCTAATTAAACAAAATTTATCGATGATGGAACAAGAAAATAAACGTTTACGCTTTAGAGACTCGCAAACAAAACTACCTAATAGAGAATGGTTTGAGCTGCAATGCGACAGATTAACAAGCAAATACCAAAAAGGTTTTTTTATCGTTGTTACCCAAAGTGCAAATAGTGAATACTTAAATTTAAAGCTCACTAAAGCCGACTCTCAAGCATTACTTATTAACGCGTATAAGCGTTTAAAGGCGATGGCAGATGGGCCGTTGTTGTGTGCCCATATAGGAGTAGGAAAGCTTGCTTTTATAATTGGCGCAAACTCGCAAAACGAGCTTGAAGATAAGCTATTAATGCAAATAAAAAATACATTAGATAAAACTTATAATGTGTTTGGCACTAAGTGTCAGCAATCATTTTTATTTGGTTTTGCAAAGTATCCTGATCACGGAAAAAGCAGCACAACAGTACTTAGCAATGCGTGCGAAGCACTTAAAGTTGCAAACTGTAATATGCCTCTAAGTGGTTATAACGAAAAACAATCACAAGCTTTTATCGAAAAATACGAAATTTCGATGTTATTAGATGAAGCGCTTCAGCAGGGCGATTTGTCGGTACACTATCAACCTAAAGTAGATGCAACGGGTCAATGTATAGGGCTTGAAGCTTTAGCGCGTTGGAACAGTCCCATACTAGGTAATGTGTCGCCAGTGGTATTTATTCCTATTGCTGAAGAATACAGAATGGTCAGTAGATTAACCGATCTGATTATTCAAAAAGTCTGCGCACAAATTGCCAATTGGACTAAGGCGGGTTTACCGAGTGTGCCGGTGGCAATAAATATATCTCTAATTGATTTTAGCCAAACCGATTTCATGTCAAAACTGGTTAAATACCTTGCCGACTTTAACGTAAAGCCACCTCAAATAGAGTTAGAACTGACTGAAACCTCTCTTGAGGCAAACCAAGCGCATTCGCTAAAGCTTATGCAAACACTGCAATCGTGGGGTTTTACTATTTCGGTTGATGATTTTGGAGTGGGGTATTCTAATATTGCACGCCTTGCCGATTATCCTATTAACAAGCTTAAGTTAGATCGCTCATTAATCAGCCAAGTAACGAGCTCTACGCGTCAAAAAAGTTTAGTTAAAGCGGTGCACGTTATGTGTGAAGAGCTTGATATTAAGTGTGTAGCCGAAGGAGTAGAAACCCAAGAGCAAGTAGCAATAATGACGCAAATGGGGTGTAAAGAATTTCAGGGCTTTTACTTTGCGAAACCAATGCCAGCCGAAAATTTTGCAGAGCATGTTAGCCGCCATGGCTTAGTGTTTAACCCCAAAGAGATGACGGCTCAACTTTAAATGTATAGCAGGTATTTTATTACCTAATTACAAAGCTGTTGGGCGTTTATAGTTATTTCACACTGATGAATAACTCCTGCTCCCCAATGCTGTATATCTGATTGAGCGGTACAGCCTGCATCTTCAATTAAAGCAGTATTGGCATCACATAAAAGTAGCACTGCGTTATCATCTTGTACGTTCACGATAAGCGTGTATTCCCCAAAAGGTGCAAGTTTGCTTAAATCGTTATTAACAGCAGCTTTTAACAATTCATCAGTTGTTGAATAGGATGTTTCACTAAATTTTAATGTGCCATCAACGGCTGTAGCAATATCTTTTAATTGTGAGGCTAAGTCGGCCATCACTTCTGGATTGTTGTTTTTAGGAGTGTAGCAACCGCTAAGTAATACCATGAGGCTTATACAAAGTAAGTGTTTCATTTTATTTGCTCCATACCGTCATCGTGTTGTGTTCATCGTAGCCTGTATCTAGGTTCCAATTTTTAATTGCACTGTAATCAGTATCTAAAAATACGGCATTGGCAATAATGGTTATGTAGTGCTGAATGTTACTAACGGCAAAGTCAAAAATATCGTTGTAATGCATAGGCTCGTGCGGCGTTTTTAGTTGTTCAATAAAAGTGGGGTCTACTTCGTTTGGGCGAGGATAAAACAAGCCTAAATCAGCAGCAACATGGCGTGCACAGGCAAATAATCGATAACTTTCTTCAACGTTATTTACCACAAGCTGAAAACCGTTATGCCATGAATTAAAGTTAGGAGCGTGTTGTGCTGCGTAGCTTGGGTGAACCGTTAATAAAGCATGTTGCCAAATTTTTGCAATATCGGTATCAAAATTATCGTCTTTGTTAGTACAAGATCCAATATTTTGTTGCACGCGGTCAGCATAACCTAACTCACCTAAGTTTAAACGTTGCCAAATAAACGCGTCTTGATTCATTTCGCAGGTACGGTGCGCCGTTTGGTTTTGCTCATACGGGCCTACTTTTAATTCAACAACCGGATGCACCGTTATATCCGCAGCAACATGGGCCATATAACCGCATAACCAAGCAAAACATTTCTCAAATGCTTCACCTTTAAGTGTTTTACAGTGTTCAATCATGGCTTTAAGTAAATCGCCTGTGTGCTCATAGTGCATTAGGTCGGCCCACGCATTTTGGCCAGGCTGCGCTACAGCTAAGTAAGGATAATCGGGGGCTACACAGCCTAGTTCAAGGTATGCTTGGCGTTGGCTTAAAATAAGCTTTGCTTTTTTAGGCATATCCATTTTAGCGAGTGATTTGGTTTGCGTTGCAATATTAACGGCAGTGATGTGCGCAAAAGCACCTGGCATTGTCATATCCTTATGATTTATTAATAAGGGTACAGATTAACATTGAGAGGGGGTTAAATAAAGCCAACTAAATGCAAGTATAGCGGGGTAAACACCTATTAAATTAGCTGCTCAACTAATTGGCCATTCTCGTATAATTTAGCATGTTGACGTTTATGTTCTTCAAATAGGTAAGCTCTTAGTTGCTCTTGACCGCTATGGATTTGCGTTATTTTAGCGGCTATACCTTGCGTGCTTTGCCTTACGGGTTCTATTTCCATCGAAATACTTTGTTTGTTAGGCAAAATAAATTCCATGTGCTGCGATTTATTTAAATGGTTACCTTTTCTGAGGGGTTTTAAAAACATCCCCGTGTTTGATATTGATTCAATTTTAAACCCTTGGCTTTTAATATTTAGCTCACTCCAGCGCCAACTACGCAGTGTGCCTTGTGTGTCTATTACTTCGGGGGCGGTTAAAATAGGTTTGATTATACCGGCGCTATCAATTTTTAAGTCCAACGGAAACCATAACTGATAGTGTGCAACTTCTGCGAGCAGGGTTAAATTAGCGCTACTAAGTAAGTGAGCAATATTGGCTGGTACTGAACTTTGTAACGTTAAAACGTGACTGTTGTGCGCATGTGACTTTTTATTAGGCTTAAATAACTCAGCAAAAAAATTTATCTCTTCATTAGAAAAGTCCATATTTCACCCCAGTTACATAAAATAATTCACCACCGTAATTTAAACAATAAGATTGGTCAATAAATGCCCCGTTTAAATTTGTTTAGATAATATTTACAAAGACAAAAGGGCAAACTAAACAATGTATTTAAATGCAGTGCTTAACCCGAACGTTTTTCAGAGACTTGAATTATTTAACATTTACAAAAATATATTTAGGCGCCAGTGGCTAGCTGTTAAACTACAGCACATTAGTTTTATTATTTATATTAGAGTTTACATTATGATATGTGCATTTTTACGTGATCAACAGCCGAAGTTACTGGGTATGGTAGTGGCATTGGTCGGTGCAGGATTTTCAATAAATGCAGTGGCTCAAGAGCAAAGCCAAACTTTAATTTTAGTGGGGTCAGAGCTTACTACCTGTACTAGCGCCAAGCTCAATAATTGCCAAAAAGAGGCTGTTATTGATGGTAAGTCACATAATTTATATACACTTAGCAGCTCTCAAATAAAAAACATCGCGCAGCATTGGCCTAATAATAATGTTGAGGCAAAAACGGCTGTATTAAAAACACTTAAAACCATACAAAGTAAATCGTCAAATAGCTTATCAAAAACAGATTTACTCTGGCAGTGGCGCGATATAAATAATCAGCAATTAGAAAGTCTAACTCAGCAAGAGTACAACTTTGTATTTGATATGCTAGAAGTACCGCTACTTGATAAAAACGGTGAGCGTTTAAAAGAGCAAGTAAATACCGATTTTAATAATGAGGTTGCGACTAATAATATTTTACAATTTGTGTCGGGCAGTTTAAAAGTTAATAACGCAAAACCAACCATGCTTGCTATTACGGCTTCGAGCCGCGACCCTTATGAGTCGGCAGATGTAGCGCAAAGTCTTTTGGCACAATCAAATATAAACACTCAATGGTTAGCACTAACGCCAGCGCTTGCTAAAGCGATTACGAGTAACTCGTGCGATGAATTACCAGCGCTTAGAAATACATTAATGAATGTGTATAACCGTGAAGTGATTTATCCCGATCGCACAAAGGCCGAATACGCTTTATGTAAAAGTGGCACTAATGCACTTGTATCACTTATTAAAAGCAGTACCGGCGTTATGTTTAATGATGGTGATGCGGCTTTAACACATAAGGTATTATTTGATCCAAACAATAACCCATACCCGTGGACGCAAGCATTGCAAACTCGCCCAGTAATTGTAGGTGAAGGAGCAGGCGCAGCAATCCAAAGTAAAGTGACGAGCATGCTTACAAATACGACAAGCCTTGAGGCACTTCGTAAAAGTGAAAATAACACTAATGCTGGTGGGCTGGGCAGTTTTAACTTTGGCGTACTAGATACTCAATTTAGCGAACAAAACCGTACATTTAGGCTCACAGCAGCGCTAAATAAAAACGAAGTAAAAAGTACTAAAACAGAAATTCAACATGGATTTGGTATTGATGAAAATACAGCCTTAGTTGCTATTAAATCGCCAGAAGGTAGTTTAATAACCGTAATAGGCAAAAGTGGTGTAGTGCATTTGGCTAACCAAGGAAAAGCCCAACCTGAGAGTAAGAGCTATAGCTACTCGTACTGGCCTAAAAGCAGTGTAATTGAAATTACCAATAATACGTTTACCTTAAGCGCACGCACAATAGATGAAGCGTTACCCGCTATAAAAATACCTCCATTGCCAGTGCAGCGTTTTGGCTCAATTTTAACAAATTCAAAACTGCGTTCACTTACTCAAGCGATGTGCCTAAGCCAAGAGCAAAGTGCGGTAGCCCAACAAGACGAGTTTATAATTAGCCTTACAGCAACGAGTGACACACAGTATCATCGCATCAATGCAAAAGAGTTTGGTTGTGCGCTAAGCAATTTAGAGTTAGCTATAAAGTCGATTTAGTGACTAACCTGAGCCAAGGGTTTAAGTTTTTGGCTCTTCTATATAAAATAGCCACCATAATGATTTAAAAGCCTTACTAAAAGAGTGTTAAAATGAATAAAGAAAATGATGTAATTTCTAGTCTAGCCGAATTAGAAAGCTTTTTATTAAATGTAGAAAACGGCGGTCTTGGCCTTAAGGGTGTTTCGGGCGTTGGTATGGCAACAAACAATAGTGATGGTAGTCGTTTTGTAGCCGTGTTTGACGATAATCAAAAATTACTTTTAGCGCGCGGTATTACAGAAGATGTATTCCAAACCGGGCAAGACATGGTACGTAATGGTGTAGGGCGCAAGCACTAGTACTTTAATAAAAAAGCGCTTAGAGCGCTTTTTTATTTTAATTTCAATAAAATTGAAATTAAATGGCTTAATATAGATTCCACAAAGGCCACTTCAAGGTAATAACATTTAAATACAACCCACTCAAAAACTACAAGACTTACTAGGTAAATTCGTTTTATTAAGTGTGCTTTGATAAATAAGATAGTGCTACGGATAAATTGTAGAATCAAAACAGATGGATTTTGGCTATATTTTGAAGAGAAGTTTAACTTATTGATATAGAGGGAGTTTATACCAATTCGCTTAATTAAGTGATCTATTTTTAGGATGGAAAAACGTGTTGATAGCTAGGCAAAAAATTCGCTATTTAGTTGTTCTAAATGAGAATTTTTTAACACAGGTAGCGACACGTTTAGCCCCGCAAAATGATTAAGTATTATTGCGGATTGGTATTAATGGTCGGTATGGAGAGATTCGAACTCTCGACCCCTGCCACCCCATGACAGTGCGCTACCAAGCTGCGCTACATACCGACGTTGTTTGCAATAGTACGTGTATTTTTTTAAAAATCAATAAGCGATTGTTTGTTTGGGTGTTTATTACGCAAGAGGCCTAAAAAGGCGCCCTTGCGGTGTATTAATTAGCTAGTCTTTATTTAACCACTTTTTGATCGAGTCATACATCTCATCTCGTATTAATGGCTGAGCTTTTTTGTTAGGGTGTAAACTATCGTTTTGCATTAGATCAGATTGGCTGGCAATATCTAGCATAAAAAAGTTCATTAAATGCGCATTTGTTTCTTCGCTAACGCGCGAAAAAGTGTCAGTAAACATTTTGCTATAACGCGGACCATAATTAGGGGGAATGTAAATCTCCATTAAGGCGGTCATCGCATTAGCTGCTTGGCTTTTTTGAATAAGAGACGTTAAGTTAGTTTGCATTTTTTTAACTGGAAAACCACGTAAACCGTCATTAGCACCTAGCTCAATAAGTACATGAGTGGGTTCGTATTGCTCAAGCAATGCATCTAAACGGCGTAGGGCTCCACCAGATGTTTCGCCACTAATACTGGCGTTGATAAGTTCAATGTCGGCTTGTTCGTCATCGTATTTATCTTGTAACAATTTTACCCAGCCTTCTTCTTGTTGAAGTCCGTAGGCTGCGCTTAAACTGTCACCGAGTATTAAAATCGTGTTGTCGGCTGCTGCGCTCAGCGGTTTGATAACTAAAAATAAAATGAATACTAAACGAAGGATTGAATGAGTCATATGTCAGCGCTTTCTCAATTAAATATAATTCAGGTTAATGGTTTGTCTAAAGTAGTCTCTACCTTTGAAGGTGAGCTGCCCATCCTCAGCGACATCAGCTTTAATGTCAAGCATGGCGAGTCTGTTGCTATTGTTGGCACGTCGGGCTCTGGTAAATCTACGTTACTCAGTTTATTAGCAGGGCTGGACACCGCCAGCAGCGGTGAAATATTTTTAGATGGTGAACCATTACACAATTTAGATGAAGAAGAGCGTGCTGCACTGCGCGCGGCTAAAATTGGATTTGTATTTCAATCGTTTATGTTAGTACAAAGCTTAACGGCACTAGAAAACGTTATGCTGCCAGCAGAGCTCGCTGGTGAAAGTGATGCAAAAGAGCAAGCAATTGCATTACTTGAAAAAGTAGGCTTGAGCCATCGAATTGATCATTACCCGTCGCAACTCTCTGGCGGTGAACAGCAACGTGTTGCTATTGCGCGAGCATTTATTGGTACACCTAAAATACTATTTGCTGATGAGCCTTCGGCTAATTTAGACAGCAAAAACGGTAAAATGATTGAATCCTTATTATTTGATTTAAACACGCAACACGGCACCACGCTTATTTTGGTTACTCACGATGAAGGGCTTGCACAAAAATGTGAGCACATTATTCAAATAGAAGCGGGCTTACTGGTAAAAAGCCAAGTAGAGGACATTGCTAATGTGGGTTAAGTTAGCGCTTAAGTTATTTTCGCGAGAATTTCGCCGTGGTGAGCTCACGGTTATAAGCGCAGCTATCGCCCTTGCTGTTTTAACCGTGCTTACACTGTCTATGGTTACTGAGCGGATAGGGCAAAGTATTGCGCAAAAAAGCAGTGCTTTTATTGCTGCAGACCGTGTACTTGCAAGCGACCATGTTCTGGACACTGCTTTTATTACTCAAGCACAGAGCCAAAATTTAAAAACGGCGCAAATGGTGTATTTCGACACTATGTTGTTTGCCGATGATGAAATGCAGTTTAGCTCAGTAAAAGCAGCATCTAATGCGTACCCGCTAAAAGGGCAGTTAAAAGTTAAAGATACCCTAACCGGTGAAACTAAAGTTGCTAATAGCGGACCAACGCCTGGTAATGTGTGGCTAAGCGAGTCGGTATTTTACAGTTTAAATATTGATATAGGCGCGCAAGTAGAGCTTGGCGCTGCATTATTTAATGTTTCAAAAGTTATTGTAGAAGAGCCTGACGCGCCATTTAATGTATTTTCGAGCAGCCGTCGTGTGCTTATTAATATTGACGATGTGGCAAAAACCGAAGTTGTGCAGCCGGGTAGTCGTGTTTATTACCGCCAACTTTATGCAGGCAGTGAGGCCGACATAAATAGCTTTTACGAGTGGCTTAAACCACAAATGAAAGAAAACCAACAATGGTATGGCGTTAAAGACCGCCAATCACCCATTTCAAACAGCTTAAACCGCGCTGAGAGCTTTTTATTACTTGCTGGTTTACTGGGCATTATTTTGGCAGCAGTGGCTATAGCTGTTTCAGCAAAACGTTATTGTGAACGCCAATACGACCCAGTAGCGATGATGAAAACGCTCGGCGGTAGCCGCTCAATGATCCGCAAAATATACATGCTTCATTTATTGCTTGTATGTGCAATGGCGGTAAGTATAGGGCTGTTAATTGGTTATGGCTTGCAAGAAATAGCAACAAGTTACTTATCAAAAAGTATGGGCACAGAGTTACCCTTAGGTGGCTTTAAACCTTGGCTGGTGGCTATAAGCACTGGCGTAATTTGTGCTGTTATGTTTTCTATTAAACCGTTATTTGATTTATTTGATATTCCACCGCTTAGAGTACTGCGCCGTAACTTAGGTGACAAGTTGGCAGTAAGTCGTGTGCATTTAGGTATGAGTGCGCTAACCGTGTTTTTATTAATGTGGTTATTTAGCAACAACATAAAAATAACGCTTATTTTGTTTATATCAACACTTGCGCTAATTGGTGTGCTGTTTTTAGTATCTAAATTAATATTTGGTGGTGGTCGAAAACTAGGATTAAAGCCAGGTAATAGTTGGTCGCTTGCAATTGCATCTATCCAAAAGCGTGCAAATGTGAACGCGGTACAGTTAATTAGTTTTTCGTTAGCGATTAAATTACTGCTGTTTTTAGTGGTACTTAAAAACGACATGATATCTGATTGGCAGTCGCAACTTCCAAGCGACGCGCCTAATGCGTTTCTAGTCAATATTACACAAAATGAGCTTGAGCCAATTAATGAGTATTTGGCACAAAAAGATATTCAGGTATCAGAGTTTTATCCAACTATTCGTGGGCGCGTAAATGCTGTGAACGGCGAGTTGGTAGCGCGTTCTGTATCGCTGCAAGACAACGAGAAAAAAGACGAAGAAGCACGTGCAGGTATTGGTCGTGAGCTAAATCTTACATGGCTTAAAGATGTGCCTGATCAAAATGAAGTAACACAAGGTACGTGGTTTGGTGAGAATGCGATGGCTGAGGCTTCAGTAGAGGAGTCGATGCTTGAGCGTTTAGATGTTGAGATAGGCGATACGCTTACATTTTTAATTGGTTCGCAGTCGTTCGACGCTAAAATCACCAGTGTGCGCAAAGTAAATTGGGCCACGCTTAAACCTAACTTTTTTATTATTTTAAGCCCGGATGTACTTGCAGATTTTCCGGCGACGTATATTTCGTCGGTACGTATAAACCCAGATCAAAAACGTGACTTTAGCCAGTTATTACGTACTTACCCTACTATTACAGCGATTGATATTGATAACTTTGTTAAGCAAATACAAACAACTATTTCGCAAGTATCGCTCGCCATTGGCTTCGTACTTGCAATTGTAGTGCTGTGTGGCGCGCTTGTACTTATATCGCAAGTGCAAGCTAGTTTAGGTGAGCGTATGCAAGAAATTGTAATACTGCGAACGCTTGGGGCTAAAAGCCGATTAATTAAAAACGCGACCCTGTATGAGTTTTTATTACTAGGCGGTTTAGCTGGTTTAGTGGCTGCATTTTTTAGTGATATAGCGCTTTTGATTGTGCAGCAACAAATGTTTGATTTAGCAGGTAAGTTACACCCACATATATGGATTATAGGTCCGGTAGCTGGCGGCGTATTTGTGGCTGGTTTAGGTTATTTAATGATTGCCCGAACACTTAAACAAAACACCCAAGGATTAGTGCGTGCCCTAGGGTAAGCTTAAACTAACATGTTCCTGTAAATGCCCACCTAGTACGTGGGCATTTTTGTTTTTCTTTGTACTGGTAATTTATACAGTGCTCTGGCATTATTAGCGTAATTTAAAAATAATAACAATGGAGCGCTGTTTGGCCATTATTTTAGGGATCGATCCTGGTTCACGTTTGACCGGATATGGCGTTGTTGCCCACCAAGGTTCTAAATTTACATATTTAGGCAGTGGTTGTATTAAGTTAGCAGATCATCCTTTTCCGGTTAGGCTTAAAATGATCTATCAAGGCATTACACAGCTTATTGAGCAGTTTTCACCAGAAACCTTTGCCATTGAAAAAGTATTTATGGCGCACAACCCCGATTCAGCTTTAAAACTAGGCCAAGCTAGAGGCGCTGCGATTGTGGGCGCTGCGATGGCCGACTTACCTGTATTTGAATACTCAGCTAGGCAAATTAAGCAAGCAGTAGTAGGCAACGGTGGCGCAGATAAAACACAAGTGCAACACATGGTAAAAAATATTTTAAAACTACCCGGTACGCCACAGGCCGATGCAGCTGATGCACTCGCTATTGCGATTTGCCACGCCCACTCAGAACAAAATTTAATTAAACTAGCGGGCAGCGCAAGCAAAACCGTTAGAGGACGTTTAAGGAAATAATTATGATAGGCCGCTTAAATGGTATTTTAGTCGAAAAACAGCCACCAGAAATATTACTCGAAGTAAGTGGTGTAGGTTACGAAGTACAAATGCCAATGACCTGTTTTTACGATTTACCAAAAATTGGTGAAAACGCGATTGTTTACACTCACTTTGTAGTGCGTGAAGATGCTCAACTATTATTTGGTTTTAATAATAAAGTTGAACGTGCCTTGTTTAGAGAGCTTTTAAAAGCAAATGGCGTAGGGCCAAAACTTGGCTTAGCTATTTTATCGGGCATGTCGGCAAAACAATTTGTAAGTTGTGTAAATAACGAAGACTCAACATCGCTTGTTAAATTACCCGGTGTAGGTAAAAAAACAGCCGAGCGTTTAGTACTCGAAATGAAAGACAGACTAAAAGATTGGGGTAATGATTTATTTACGCCATTTAGCGACAGCGCAGTAATAGAGCCAATGAGCGATGCGACAATTGCTAATAATGCAGCGGATGATGCCGTATCGGCACTGCTTGCATTAGGTTATAAATTGCCACAAGCTCAAAAAGCAGTAAAATCGATAAGTAAACCCGATATGTCTACTGAGGTTCTTATTAGAGAATCTTTAAAATCTATGTTGTGAGTAACCCATGATTGAAGCGGATCGCTTAATTGATGCGACTGAAAAAACAAATGAAGACTCTATAGATCGTGCAATCAGACCAAAACTTTTAGCCGACTACAGAGGCCAGCCTCATGTTAAGCAGCAAATGGAAATTTTTATTGAAGCTGCCCGAACCCGTGGTGAAGCGCTCGATCATTTATTAATATTTGGCCCACCTGGGCTTGGTAAAACCACGCTTGCAAATATTGTAGCCAATGAATTACACGTAAGTATTAAAACAACATCAGGCCCTGTACTTGAAAAAGCAGGCGATTTAGCTGCTCTACTTACTAATTTAGAAGAAGGCGATGTACTGTTTATCGATGAAATACACAGGCTAAGCCCGCAAGTTGAAGAAATACTATATCCCGCAATGGAAGACTACCAGCTTGATATAATGATTGGTGAAGGCCCAGCTGCGCGTTCTATTAAATTAGACTTACCTGCATTTACACTTATTGGTGCAACCACACGAGCAGGCTCGCTTACATCGCCACTGCGTGACCGTTTTGGAATTGTGCAGCGATTAGAGTTTTATTCTGTAGAAGATTTATCGCACATAGTAGGGCGTTCAGCGCATTACCTTGATTTAGAAATGTGTGACGATGGCGCTACCGAAATTGCCCAGCGCTCACGCGGCACACCACGTATTGCAAACCGCTTATTGCGCCGTGTACGCGATTACACTCAAGTAAAATCTGACGGCACAGTAAACGCCGATGTAGCTAAGCAAGCCCTTGATATGATTGACGTAGATAAAAGTGGTTTTGATTATATGGACCGCAAATATTTACTCGCCATAATCGAAAAATTTATGGGCGGCCCAGTAGGGCTCGACAATGTAGCGGCTGCTATTGGTGAAGAGCGCGAAACAATAGAAGATGTAATAGAGCCATTTTTAATCCAGCAAGGATTTATTCAGCGTACTCCACGCGGGCGCATAGTGTCTGACAGTGCATATCATCACTTTGGTTTACTTCCTAAAAAAGACTAGCCTATATACTTTACTTGCTGTGGTTTATTGCGCAGCAGGTAATTGTCTCAGTATCCCTTTGTTTCAAATTATTATACCCAAAACCTCAACACTCTGTTGCAAATGTTATTTCAAAATACTAATACGCTTTATAGTTAACTGTTAATTCACAGGGCGTTAAGACTCGCGAAGCTATCCTGCGTACCATTCAAACTAGTAAGCGAATTACTTATTGTAAATTAGGTAGGGCAATTATTAGTTTATAAATAAAATATGTAGCGCACTAAATTGCAGGCAAAAAAAAGCCCGCAAAAAATGCGGGCAAACAACAAGTTGAAGGAAGTAATCCAGGGGAACTACGTTTTACTAAATTTGGTTTTATCCAGAAAGAGTAAAACAATGTAATACGATAAAATATCCTATTACTAAGAACTTGGCTTAATGAAACTATCTCATTCAGTGCGCTAGCTCGGTATGGGAGAATAATACGTAAGTTTACTTTTTTGTTCAAACTAGAAAATTTGTATTTTCAGATTAGAAAAACTAATTTAGTGAATTTTATTGTTGTTTGAATCTTGTGCGTTAATTAATCGTTAAATTTATAAGTTTATGAAATTTATAACTTAAGTAATTTATTTCGTTATAGCTCGGTATTAGTTTTACTATTACGTACAGGTGAGGCTTATAGGTTTTGAGTGTTTATGCTCTTATTTTGAATAAACGGCGCATTTTATGACGTTTCATGTATATATTTACGCATATTTATAGTTAGCGAGTTTGTTTAAAAGTTTAAATAAAATACTGAGGCAAAGGGAAATGCCAGCTAAAGCTGTTTTTTAACGTTTTTTGTTGCCTATTCATAGCAATACCGTTGTCAGCTTGAAATGGACTAGATACACTAGATGCAACTTTTGGCCGTGTAAGCGGTCATATTTACACAAATTAACCAATTTGCCGTATTTTGAAATTATTTAGGAGTTTAACATGGGATCAGGGCTTAATTTTTTAGATCTAATTTTAGAAGCAAGTTTGCTTGTTCAATTAGTAATGTTAGGGCTAGTTGCCATGTCTGTAATGTCGTGGACAATTATATTTCAACGTAAAAAAGCAATATCGGATGCGCTAATAAATGCTAAGAAATTTGAGCAAAAGTTTTGGTCGGGTATTGATTTAAGCAAATTATATAACGAGATATCGTCACGCAGCGGTCAGTCTCAAGGGATTGAAGCTTTGTTTACTTCGGGCTTTAAAGAGTTTGCTCGCCATAAAAAGAATACATTTCAAAGTGCGAGTATTGTTATGGAAGGAACGCACCGCTCTATGCGTGTTGCGCTTTCTCGTGAAATTGAAAAAATGGAATCTAGCCTATCGTTTTTAGCAACAGTAGGTTCTATAAGTCCGTACATCGGTTTGTTTGGTACAGTGTGGGGTATAATGAATGCCTTTATTGCACTAGGTGAAGTTAAGCAAGCTACATTACAAATGGTAGCACCTGGTATTGCAGAGGCACTTATTGCCACTGCTATGGGTTTATTTGCGGCGATCCCTGCTGTTATTGCTTATAACCGTTTTTCAAACAGTGTTGAAAAGCTTGAGTCTCACTATATTAACTTTATGGAAGAGTTTGCTAATATTTTACACCGTCAAGCAGCTACACAAATAGAGGCACAAGCGAATGTATCAGCGTAAAAAGCGCCGTCCGGTCGCAGAGATTAATGTAGTACCTTACATTGATGTAATGTTGGTACTACTTATAATATTTATGGCTACAGCACCGCTTATAACGCATGGTGTAAAAGTTGATTTACCTAAAATGGAAGAGTCTGATTTAGTTGATACTAAAGATACTCCGCCTATTATTGCCTCAATAGATGCACAAGGTAAATATTACGTGAGTGTAGGTACAGATCCAGAAGAGCCTATGGAAGCACTTGATGTTGCGGCGGTTATAAAATTACAGCTAATGAAAAACCCTGACGTGCCGGTAATGATTAAAGGCTCGGGTAAGGTGTCGTATCAAGAAGTATTATTACTAATGGATTTTTTGAAAAATGCAGGCGTACCATCAGTAGGATTAATGACTGAATCCTTTGAGGGGAAGTAGCTGTATGAATAGTTCAGTAGTAAAATCAATAGTACTTCATTTAGGGATTGGTGGATTTTTGTATGCTTCTGCAAATATTCATCCGCCAACACCTAAAGTAATGGAAGTAACGCTTAATTCGGCTATACCTACGCCAGATAAAGCGGTATCAGCCGTTACAGTTGATCAAAAACAAGTTGAGCAAAAAATTGCTGAGCTTCAAAAGAAAGAAAAAGATAAAAAAAGTGCTGAAGATAAACGTATCCGTGATTTAGAACGCAGAGCGGCCAATGCACGCAAGCAACGCGAATCAGAAGCACGTAATATTAAAAAGCTAGAGCAAGAGCGTAAAGCTAAAGAGAAAGAAAAAGCGCAAGCCGAGGCAGAAGCTAAAAAAGCACGTGCCATTGAGCAAAAAGAGCGTGCTAAAGCTAAGCAAGCCGAAAAGCAAAAGCAAGAAGCTGAAAACGCAGCAAAAGCAGCAGCTGACAAACGCAAAGCTGAAGAAGAAGCGCTTAAAAAAGCAGAAGCTGAGCGCAAAAAGCGTGAAGAGGAAGCAAAAGAGCGTGCTGCTGAGGCCGAACGTAAACGCCAGCAAGCAATGCAAGAGCAAATGTTACAAGAGCAACTTGCCAAAGAGCAGGCTGTCCGTAGTAAAATACGTCAGCAACAAGTGGTGAGCGAAGTTGATAAGTACCGTGCATTAATTATGGCGCGTATTCAGCAAAACTTACTGATTGATGAAAAAATGAAAAACCAACAGTGCCGAGTTAATATTCGTTTGGGCTTTAATGGTTTAGTAACGCAAGTTAAATCATTAGGTGGCGACAAGTTAGTATGTGAAGCTGCATTAAGAGCAGTGCGCATGGCTGACACATTACCGGTATCTAAAGATAAAGACGTATTCGAAAAACTTAAGAATATTAATTTAACAATCAAGCCAGAATTTTAAAGGAATGATATGTTCAACAAAATAAAAATAGCCTGTTTAGTTTTACTGTTTGGGTTTACGGGTGTTGCTAATGCAGCGCTTGAAATTGTAATAACAGAAGGTGTAGACGGTGCAAGGCCTATTGCTATTGTACCTTTTAAATACCAAGGTGTTGGTCCAATCCCTGAAAAGCTAAGTGGTGTTATTGCTGCCGATTTAATGCGCAGTGGTAAGTTTAAACCTGTTGATGTGGCGCAAATGCCGCAACAGCCAAGTAAAGATGGCGAAATTGATTATGCGTCTTGGGTTAATAAAGGTGTTGAAGCTGTTCTTGTTGGTGAGGTTGAACAACAAACTGATGGGCGTTATTTAGTTCGTTATGAGTTAGTTGATGTGATTCGCGGCCAAATTACCGGTGGCAATACGCAAATGATGAGTAACGGTAAGTTAGTTAAAAGCCAAGATCATATTTTAGAAGCGCGTGAAAGTGTTATTGGCGAGAGTGGTTTTCGTCGTTATTCACACCGCATTAGTGATGTTATTTATGAAAAGCTAACGGGTGAAAAGGGCGCGTTTTTAACTAAAATTGCCTATGTAATAGTACGTGATAACGAGGCTAAACCTTATCAGCTAGTCGTTGCTGATTACGATGGTTTTAACGAACAGGTATTACTTCGTTCAAAAGAACCATTAATGTCGCCAGCATGGTCACCAAATGGTACTAAACTAGCGTATGTAACGTTTGAAAACCGTCAAAGCCAAATTTACATTCAAGATATATACACAGGTAAGCGTGAAATAATAGCAAGCTACCGTGGTATTAATGGTGCACCGCAGTTTTCGCCAGATGGTAAAAAGCTATTATTAGTGCTTTCTAAGGATAAGACGGGTGCGACAGAAGTTTACATGCTTGACCTTGCTACACGTAAAGAAACACGCTTAACAAATCATCGTAGCATAGATACTGAGCCATCTTGGTACCCTAATGGCCAAGATATTGTGTTTACATCTGAAAGGGGTGGTAATGCTCAGATTTATAAGTTAAATTTAAAAACAGGTAGGTCACAACGACTCACCTTTGATGGTGATATGAACCTTGCTGGTTCTATAACACCAGATGGAAAAGAATTAGTGATGGTTAACCGTACCAACGGGCAGTACCATCTTGCTAAGAAAGAGCTGGCTACAGGTGCGTTTCAAGTATTAACGAGAACACGCCTAGATGAATCACCGAGCATAGCGCCAAATGGTTCGATGATTATATACAGCACGCTCCATAATAATAAACAGGTACTTGCGCTAGTATCGATGGACGGCCGATTTAAAGCACGGTTACCTGTGCTAGACGGACAAGTAAAGGCACCAGCTTGGTCGCCATACTTACAGTAATATTACTGGTTTACTCAAAATAGGAATCTACTCAATGCAACTTAACAAAATACTTAAAGGCCTGCTAATTGCTGTGCCAGTAATGACATTAGCAGCTTGTAGCTCATCTTCTGATATTGATGAAGGTGCTGCAAACCAATCAAATCAAGGCGTTGTTGAGCAATCAACTAACACTGATACAGTTGAAGTAGCTACAATCTCTCCTGAGCAACAAGCAGAAGAGCAACTTCGTCAAAAGTACGAAGCACTTCGTCAAGAGCAAGTAATTTACTTTGACTTTGATAAAGCGACTGTTGAAGGTAAGTACGCTGATTTACTTCGTGCACATGCTGAGTTTTTAGTTCAAAACCCATCAGTTAAAGTACTAATTGAAGGCCACGCAGATGAGCGCGGTACTCCAGAGTACAACATTGCACTAGGTGAGCACCGTGGCCAAGCAGTTGAAAAATACCTATTAAGCTTAGGTGTTTCAGCTAGCCAAATGTCAGTGGTAAGCTACGGTGAAGAGAAGCCAATGGTTAAATCTCGCACTGAATCAGCTTTCGCTAAAAACCGCCGTGCGGTACTAGTTTACTAAGATAAGAGATATTATGAAGCCGAAAATTATTTTGGCAGCCATGATATTGAGCGGGAGCACCCAGTTAATGGCTGCTCCCGCTCCTGTTTCAGAAGCTGCAAGTTCACAATCAAGTATTGAGAAGCGATTAGCGTCGCTTGAGAATATGATGCAGTCGCGTAACTTTTTACAAGTAGAGTTACAGCAACAACTTAACTTGTTACAAGACGAAGTAAGTCAAATTCGCGGTGTAACTGAAGAGCAAAGCTACAAACTTGAAAAAGTACTGCAGCGTCAGCGTGAGTTGTATCAAGAGATTGAAAACCGCGTGAGCCAGGCTTATACACAGCCAACAGCAGCTCCAGTAGTCGATCAGGCGCAGCCAAACGATGCACAGAGCTACAGCAGTGACTTATCTGAAAATGAAGCGTACGAGCGTGCTGTTGCGCTAATAATGAAAGATAAACGTTATGATCAAGCGATTCCTGAATTTCAAACGTTTTTAACTACCTATCCAAACTCTGTATATGCGTCTAACGCGCATTATTGGTTAGGGCAGTTGCTTACTATTAAAAATGATGGCGTAAAAGCGGTAGAGCATTTTAAAGTGGTTGTTAACGAATTTCCCAATTCTAATAAACGCCCTGATGCAATGCTAAAGTTAGGCACACTTTTACAAGATCAAGGTTCAGCGGCGCAAGCACAAAAAATATTGAGCGATCTTATCAATCAATACCCAAGTACTACCGCTGCAAAACTAGCAACTGATCGTTTGGGAAACTAAAGTTCACCAGCGATTAAATTTCTAGTTAAGGCATGCAAACTACATGGAAACTCTCGAAGAATCTTGGATTTGCATGTAGTTTGAGCACAAACGGTTTAATTTTGTGCATCTAGACATAAAAACTTAAAAAAAGAGACAATTTCGGTTGCACTCATTTTATAAATAAGTATTATAAGCGCCCGCAGCAAACGAATGGTTACCCCACTCGAAATGCGACAAAAAGAGCGGGTTATTAGCTCAGTTGGTAGAGCAGTTGACTTTTAATCAATTGGTCGATGGTTCAAATCCATCATAACCCACCATTCTTTGAATGGTCTTTTATCGGCGGATTTACGTACAATACTAAGTTGTTATAAAACGCAACGTCAGAGCGGGTCATTAGCTCAGTTGGTAGAGCAGTTGACTTTTAATCAATTGGTCGATGGTTCAAATCCATCATGACCCACCATTCTTTATTCCTTGTGAATACGGTTTGGCATCAATCGGCGGATTTACGTAAGCTTCATTCTAATTGAATAAGTGCATAGAGCGGGTTATTAGCTCAGTTGGTAGAGCAGTTGACTTTTAATCAATTGGTCGATGGTTCAAATCCATCATAACCCACCATTCTATGACAGTTTAATCGGCGGATTTACGCAAGCTTTTTACAAAGCAGATTTATATTAGAGCGGGTCATTAGCTCAGTTGGTAGAGCAGTTGACTTTTAATCAATTGGTCGATGGTTCAAATCCATCATGACCCACCACTCTCTAATACTTTCCTTTATATTCTTTTGTAATTTCCCACTTTATTTTTTATAAACAGCCTTACTAGTTTGCTGTTATTTGCTTTCATATTCTCGTATAATTCGCCCTAATTAATGCACTGTAGATAAGTGGTCGAGAACATGAGTCTAGCTCAAACTATTATGCCTGAAGGTTATATTTTTCCCCCTAAGCCAGCACCGTTAACACAAGACGAGCAAGGCGAATATAAAGCGCGTATAAAACAATTACTAAAAGATAAAAATGCAGTACTTGTTGCCCATTATTATACCGATCCTGAAATTCAAGCACTTGCTGAAGAAACCGGCGGCTGCGTTGCCGACTCGCTAGAAATGGCGCGTTTTGGCGCACGTCACGACGCAGATATGATTATTGTTGCTGGCGTAAAATTTATGGGCGAAACAGCCAAAATTTTAACGCCAAATAAAACGGTTGTTATGCCAACGCTTGAAGCAACATGTTCGTTAGATATTGGTTGCCCGATAGACGAGTTCTCTGCGTTTTGCGATCAGCACCCAGATCGTAAAGTCGTTGTATATGCAAACACGTCTACGGCTGTTAAAGCACGTGCAGATTGGATTGTAACTTCATCATGTGCACTTGAAATAGTAGAGCACCTCGATGAGCAAGGCGAAAAAATCATTTGGGGCCCAGATAAGCACCTTGGTAGTTATATTCAAAAAAATACCGGTGCTGATATGCTTATGTGGAATGGCGCATGTATTGTACATGACGAGTTTAAAACAAAAGCACTTAAAGACATGAAAGCGCTACACCCAGATGCAGGCGTATTAGTTCATCCTGAGTCACCAGCAGAAATAGTTGCTCTTGCCGATTCGGTTGGATCTACGAGCCAATTAATCAAAGCAGCGCAAACAATGGACAATAAAAAGTTTATTGTAGCAACCGATCGCGGCATCTTTTATAAAATGCAGCAACTATGTCCAGATAAAGAGTTTTTTGCGGCTCCTACGGCAGGTGAGGGCGCTTCATGTAAAAGTTGCGCACATTGCCCTTGGATGGCAATGAATGGCTTAAAAGCGATTGAGGAAGCCCTCATAAGTCCTAAAGGCAAAGAAGTATTCGTTGATATGGATTTACGCGAAGGCGCACTTAAATCCTTAAATCGCATGCTTGAGTTTACTGCGAGCATGGCTAAATAACTTTTAAATTATAAATTAAAAACGGTTAAGTCTTAGATTTAGCCGTTTTTTTGTGCCTATAGGTATGTGTTGCTTGATTAATAAGCATTTAAAGGCCCAAATTTAAAAATGCCTTGCACCTTAAGGGTCTATTTCATACTATAGCGCGCTGTTGCATTACACAATTGCAGCACCGTGGAGGGATGGCTGAGTGGCTGAAGGCGCACGCCTGGAAAGTGTGTTTAGGTTTATCCCTAACGAGGGTTCGAATCCCTCTCCCTCCACCATTATTCTTAGAGCCCAGTTATTAATATCGAAAGGTAACAATAACTGGGTTTTTTAATGCCTTCAGTATGACTAATTATTTACTAAGCAAAGTGTCGATAACATGCCGACAAGTTCATGTTTTTCGATTGGTTTTGAAACGTAACCATCAAATAATTGCCTGTATATTTCTTTTTGTTCTGTAAAAACATTAGCAGTTAATGCAATAACAATTTGTTCGCTATTAAGCGCCTTAATTTTTTTACATGCCTGAAGACCATCCATTTTTGGCATTTGAATGTCCATAAAAATAATGTCTGGTTTGTGTAACTCGTATAATGAAATCGCTTCTAAACCATTGTTGGCAATAATAATGGTGGCTTTAGTTGGTTCAAGCATCGCAGCTGCAACAAGCTGATTTATTTTATTATCTTCAGCTAATAAAATAATTTTTCCAGATAGGTCAGGAAACTCACTATTTTTGGTTGTTAATGTGCTGTCATCCACCTGCGCTTGTTTTAATGGTAAGTACACATAAAACTGACTCCCTGAACCTAACTGGCTTGTTACTTTAATTTCGCCATTCATAAGGCCTATTAATGATTTAGTGATGGGTAAGCCAAGGCCCGTACCACCATATTCACGCGTGGTTGATTGCTCAGCTTGTTCAAAGCGCTCAAACAATCGATCAATTGCTTGCTCAGAAATTCCAATCCCCGTGTCTGATATACAACAACATATTCTGCTTTCGTCGGTTAGCCTAAAGGTTACTGTAACGCCACCTTGAGATGTAAACTTAATCGCGTTAGATATTAGATTTAAAAATACCTGTCTGAGTCTAACTGGGTCGCCCACCCAATGCTTGTGCTCAATATCAATCACAAATTTAAGGTAAATGTTTTTATCTGTTGCTTGTACACCTAAGTCTGACTCTAAGTGATGAATAAGTTCAAAAAAATCAAAAGGCTTATTCTCTAATGAGAGCTTGCCAGCCTCTATTTTAGAAAAATCAAGAATATCGTTAATAATGGTGGTGAGTGCTCGAGTTGAATACAGTGATTTTTTTAAATACTCTTTTGATTTTTCATTAAGCGGTTGTTCTTGTAATAGTTGTAATGTGCCAAGTATACCGTTCATCGGGGTTCGTATTTCGTGGCTCATATTTGCTAAAAACTCAGACTTAGCCTGCGATGCTTGCTCAGCAAGTTCTTTTGAGTGACCAAGGGCTTGCTCGTGGTCAATTTGTTCTGTTAAATCGTAAGCAATACCTAAGTAGCCAACGGTGTCTCCTTCGTTATTTAACAACGAAGTGACACTTAAATTAACTTGTATTTGCTCGCCTGTAGAAGAAATATATGTCCATTGATTAATATCTGGCTCTGTTGCTGTTGCTTTTAAGATAAAGACTTCAAAACCAGGGGGTACAGGTTTATTTAATTCAGCACTAAGTAGTTTAGCCTTTTTTATAATTTCTTCTTTTAAATGAAATATGCTTGGGTCTTTAATACCAATAACATCTTGCGCTTTGTAGCCTAATAACTTTTCTGAGGCGGGATTAAATAGAGTGATTAAGCCGTTTGTGTCGGTCGCTATAATTGAATAACTAGCACTGTTTAAAATACTTTGTTGGAGCATGCTCATATCGGCTATTTCTTGCGTACGTTGTTTAACTTCGCTTTCTAGTTTTAAATTTGCTTGCTGTAATGCGAGTTTATTTTTTTTAGCCTGAAGTGTTTTTCTCTTAATTCTTTGGTTTCTTCTAAAAATAAACAATTGCATTAAAAAAACTACAAACATACAGCCAATAGTGGCGAAAGAGCCATTAACAATGGCTTGATACCGACTAGGGAGATGAAGGTTATAAATAAAGGCGTCTGAGGCATCAATGGTAATTTTCCACGTTCTACCCATTAATTTTATAATTTTAGTTAATTGATAATCGTTAGTTTTGCTTTTTATGCCATAACTAAAAAAATCAGTCTCAGTCTCAGTATCGTTATTTATATCACTTATCGTTAGTTGATTTTCATCAAGGTGTGAAAGTGAGTCTAAAATTTTATCAATTAACAACGGCGAATATGCCCAACCTAAAAGCTCATTAAGGCGCTGTTTTTTATTATCAGAAATAGTAATGGTTTTATATATTGGCACTAATATTAAAAAGCCTTGTTGCGAGAGTTTATTCGCTTGTACTAAAGTCAGTGGCGCCGTTAATTGGGTTGTATTATTTATGGCAGCATTTAGTGCTGCCTGTTTGCGCATGCTCTCAGATCCAATATCTAATCCAATTGCTTGTAAGTTTTTTTGCTCAGGAAAAATATATTGAATTATAAAATGCTCATCACTAGTCGCTACGAGTGTATTCAAATTAAATGTCTGATCGGGTCTATCGTTTTTTGCATCATTCAAAAATTTATTTAATTGCTCAACGCCAACTTTTTTTATATAGCCAATACCATTAGCTCCAGGGAATTCTTTAGCGTAGTTACGGCCCCCAGAGTAGTTAGTTATGGCTTGATAGTTTAAGTTATTTGCACCTATCCCATGTACAAAGCCCTTTAAACCAAATAGCCCATATTGATACAAATCGAGCCTACTGTTAATACCTGTAGAAAGCGATGATAGGCGGTTATCAAGCGCATTGTTTATTTTATTTTTTATGGCTTCTTGGTGTTTAATATGAGCAAAGTAGGTAAGTATAATGCCCGCAACTAATAAAATGACGTGAGGAAGCAGTGAGATTAATAACCCTTTATTAACCGGTCGTGCTTGAATCATTAATTAATCCTTTTTCATGAGTCGCAGTAAGTGTGTTTCTATTTTAATAACGTGATAAATATAGCACTTTTTAGAGAGGATACAACTTTGTCCGTAATTAATAATTATATATTTAATAGAACCTTGGCGCTGCTTATACTGAAGTAAAAAAATAGCGTTTTACCTTTAAATAAATGAGGTTAATAGCTATTTATTGATGTTTTTGTTTGTAAATAATAGTTATAAAGTGCTGCTTTATTGATATTCAAATAATGCGTTTTCCCATTCTTGCAAAATTATTTGGCGCTTCATTTCATCATTAATAACTAAAATTTGAATACCTAATGGTACAGGGCGCAGCTGTCCCTCAGAGGTATCGAGTAGGTGGGGTTGTGTTGTACGTACTTCGTTGTTTATAGGTTCAAAATTTGTAAAGTTGGCCATATCTGTTTGGCCCTTGCTTGAAAGTATATAATCAAGAAACTGCTGCGCGCCTTTAACATTTTTAGATTTTTTAGGAATAATAGCACTGCGCATAATTACTGAGGTGTAGTCTTTTGGTTGCACTACAACAATATTTGGATATTGCGCAGCCCATGTACGCGCATAAGAGCTTAAAATATTATAGCCTACTGCTATTTCTCCTTTTGAAATAGCTTGGAGTATATCTGCGCTGCGCCTAAACACTCGTGTGTCGTGATATCCAAACGACTCAAGCATTCGGCCATAACTGGAGCTTTGCTCTCTGTCGTGCGCCCAAAGTAAATAACCTATTCCTACTGTTGTTATATCGTAAATACCTATGCGGCCTTTAATTTCATCACTGTGCCTGCGGATCAAATCAAGTAATTCATTACGGCTACCTGGTGGGGGCTCATTAGATAAAAAATCTTTATTGAATGCTATTACCGCTGTTTCGTAGGTAAAACCAAATACCTCGTTACGCCATTTTGCCCATCGGGGGAGTTTTTTTGTTTCCTGTGATTCATAAGTTTGTGCGTAGCCATCGTTAACTAACTTAACTTGCAAGTTCATTGCAGAGCTTAATAAAATATCAGGTGGGTTATTTGTATCTTTTAAAAATGATGTATACACACCGCGTGTACTCAATTCATGGTAATTAATTTGTACGTGTGGGCTAGTTTTTTGAAAAGCTTTTAAAAATGGAGCTATTTCCATTTTATCAGCGCCGCCAAATATAGTGAGTTCAGTGTGTTTTGTTTGCAAAGCTTTAAATATAAGCGGCTTTTGAGTAGTTGCATTTGCATTTAAAAAAACACTACTTAACAACATTATTAAGGCGTAAATATAGGGCGTTTTCATTGCTCACCTTCGGTTAGCATTAGCTTAAAATTAATCTCAAATATAAGTCCCGAAGGGGTGTTATCGAGTAATTGTATGGTTGCGTTATGATGCTCGGCAACTTCTTTGGCAATACTTAGTCCTAAACCACTGCCTGCGCGCGGATCGCCCTTACTTTTATAAAAACGTTCAAATACATGGTGTTTTTCATTATTTGGTACGCCCACACCTTGATCGGCCACGCACAAGCGAGCTATATAGCCAAGCTCTGTGCTATGCAATTGTGTAGATACGTTAATTTCTTTATCTGTTGGGCTAAATTTTATAGCGTTTTCTAAGATATTGCGCAGCATTTGGCTCAGTGCAAATGCATCTCCTTTTATCATTAGGTTTTCTTCACCCTGATAAGTAATCGTCACACCTCGTTGTATTGCCGACACAGCTACATCTCTACAAACCGATTTTACAAGTTCAGGCAGTGATAGGGTAATAAACGGCTGACTATGGAAGCGATGTGCAAGTGTTGCTTGGTTTAACAGTTGCGTTACAGTGCTATCAAGTAAGTCGGTTGAGTAAAGTACGCGCTTTAATTGCTCTGTTCGTATTTTTGTGTCGGTTTCTTCTATTGCATTTTGGGCTTGGCTTTTTAGCCCTGCAAGTGGCGTTCTTATTTGATGAGCTACTTCACCGGTAAAGCGTTTTAAATGATCAAGCGATACTTCTAGTTGAGCCATAAAATGGTTTATAGTAGCGATAAGATCGGCCATTTCCTTAGGTATGCTCATATCTATCGGCCTTAAATCCATAGGCGAACGCCTGCGGATTTTTCTGTTTATGGCATATATTGGTTGCAGAATCTGCCTTACACCTAGCAAAATAAGCACAATAGCAATTACAAAAATTAGAGTAACCATTTGCAGTACTTTTAAGTTCATCTCGTAGGCAAGTTGGTCGCGAGCTTGGGTGGTTTGGCCTATTAAAATATTAATATCGAAGGCTTTTCCTACTTCATATAATTTGTCTGAGAGCATTATAAATCGGTAGTTTTCGCCTTTGTAATGACCTTCCCAAAACTTAATTTGTAAGTTGTCTCTAGGATCATATTCAGAGCGTTGCCAATTATTGCCGGCTTTATCGGTAATGAGCGTATATAGTTCTTTATAACCGGTTAAATGCCCACCTTTGTTTTGAGTAATTTGATACACCAAACGATCGGTTGATGCCATTGAAAGGGTTTCAAACGTGGCACTGGGTAAATCAACAATTATTTCGTGGTAGTCGATATGGATGTTTTCAAAAATTTGCAAAGCAGCGCTTGCAAGTAGTCTATCGTAAGAAAGCTTAGCTGCACTTTTACTGTAATTATTTGCAATAATGTAAGTGAAAAAAGTGATGATAAGCATCAAGCTCATCGTAATTGTGAGCAATTGTCGGCGAATAGACGGAAGCGCTATATTACTCATTACACTCTGCTAAAAGGTAGCCTAAACCGCGTAATGTTTTTATATCAACACTGCTATTTACAAGCTTTTTACGCAGCCTTGCTACATAGGTTTCTATGGCGTTTGGGCTAGGTGAGTCGTCAAAAGAATATAAGTGATCGAGTAACTCATCTTTATTGAGCACTTTGCCTTGATGGGTTAAAAATATTTCTAGTAATCTAAATTCGCGTTGTTTTAAATCAACAAGCTCTTTGGCAATAGTAACTGTGCAAGATTTGCGGTCAAAATCGAGGTTGCCATAGCTAATTACATCTTTACCTAAGCCTTGGTTTCGTCTAAGTAGTGCACGGCAGCGGGCTTCTAATTCTCCAAAGTCGAACGGTTTAGTTAGGTAGTCGTCGGCGCCTAAATCGAGTAATTCAATACGGTTTTCTACCTCTGCGCGGGCAGTTAAAATCAATACAGGTGTGTTTGAAGAACGAGCTCTAAGCTTTTTAAGAATTTGTTCGCCATTTAAATTGGGTAAATTTAAATCAAGTAGAATAAGGTCGTACTCATGACGTTTTAATAAAGAATTAGCTACATCACCACTGGTGACAAGGTCTATACCTTGGCCCATTTTGGTAAATCGCTGACAAATTGCCTCGCCTAAAACCTCGTCATCTTCAACCGCTAAAATTCTCATTGAGCACACCTACAGGCAACTTTTAAAAAAGTATAACTTTAAATTATGCAAGACACTAAACAATTAGTGCAAAGTTTACAACACGAAAATACCTTACTTTATAGCAATATAAGCTATAGTTTTATCTTAAACGTTAAAAAATACAATTGCCTAAAATGTAATTATCTTGTGACAGGTTTGTGACAGGTTTACCCTGTAGATTGCAATATGAATACGCTGATACGCACTACACACAACTATAAATTTAATTTAACAAGGTAGCGGAGATAACTATGGCTCAACGGTTCTCTAAAATATTTGCAGTAACAGGCGCAATGTTAACTTGTGTTTCACTTCCTTCGTATGCTTCTTTTAATGGGCTTACCGAACAAGACAATTTAAACGTTAAGCTTAGGTCTATTTACTTTGACCGCGATTACGACAACGACGCCAGTGACGACTCAACCTTTGCACAAGGTATAGAGCTAAATTACCAGTCGGGCTATTTTAATGACTTAATTAGCTTTGGAGTGTCTAACTATACCGTGCTCAATTACAACTCAACCGGCAGCGCACAAAATAATATTTTACCTGCAGGGGATGAAAAAGGCGGTGTAGACGATAGCTTTTCTAAATTTGGCCAATACTTTATCGACTTTAAATTAGGCGATAAGGGGCATATAAAAGTAGGCGGACAAAAAACCAAAAGCATGCTTTTAAAAAGCTCAGGTAGCCGCGCTATCCCAAATACCTTTAGAGGTGTATTTGGTGATTACATAATGGGCCATACCAAAGTATACGGCTTCGCATACGATAAATGGAGCCGACGCCACGATGACAAATGGGAAGACTTTTCAACCGACCAATCAGATAAGGGCGCTATTAGTGTAATTTGGGGTGTAGGTGCAAGTTACAAAAAAGATGCACTTAAAATTGACGCTGAATATTTAAGCTCTCACGACTACCTAAGCAAAATGGGCCTTAAAGCCAGTTACGATATTAAACTTGAGCAAAGCAAGTTAACACTTTCAAGCGGCGTGTTTACCTCAAAAGACGACGGTGATTTATTTGTAACCGGCGCAGAAGGTGGCGATTTAGATGACGAAGATGCACTAGGTGCGATTTCTGGCGTTACTAAAAGCGAAAACGATGGTTTTGCTTATTATTTAGATGCTAATTGGAAAAAAGATATTTGGACATTGGGTGCGGCGTTTACCAAAGTAAACGATGCATGGATAGAAGATAACTTTAGTGGCGATCACGGTACTAACCCATTTCCTACACGTTCATTAATTGGTGCCGATTTAACAAACCAAAACGAAGCTACCTGGCAGGCACGTTTAGGCATTAACTTAAAAGCAGTTGCACCAGGTTTAACCACAAAACTTTACTACACAAACGGTAGCGATGCAGAAAATTCAGCTCTTGGAAAAGCAGGTGGTACGGCAGATGAAAAATACTGGGCTATAGATACTCGTTACAAAGTACCCGCGGTTAAAGGTTTAAGTCTACGCTGGATGTTTTTAGATTACACCACTGATGAAATGGGTAGTGTAGATGGTGTTAAAGGCGACCGAGCCGACCATCGTGTTTATGTTGATTACACTATTAAATTTTAAATTCCCCTCCGATATGGTCTGAAAAGATAAAAGACCTTTTGTTTTGGTGCGTCAATTCATTGTAATTGCGCACCTTTTTTATGCCAATCAAAATATATTACTTTTTATACAATTATTTTTAACATGACAGGTTAGTGACAGCTTAGCTGATTACTCTTAGATAAAGAGCAAGATTTAAGCATATAACTCGGGCTCTATCCGTTCAAAGTGTTAAACAACGTAAAAAGGGTGATTATCATGAATATATTATTTGCAGCTAAACAGTTAAAACCCGCTCCACGAGCGATTCATGTTCGCGAAAATCAACATGGTAAGTCACCTTCTAAATTATCGCATTTGTCGCCAATGGCTGTTCAGCATAACGTATTTGAAAGCATAAGCTCACAAGAGCAAACGTTAGAATGCGTTGTTGTTTTAAGTAATAACTAACAGTGTAAGCCACGTATTTAATTAGATTAATTGGTTGGATTATTATGACTATTCAAAAAAAAATACCCTGTGTCATTATGCGCGGTGGCACATCACGCGGAACCTACTTTTTAGCAAATGATTTACCAAGAGAGTGGGAAAAAAGAAAACAAATACTCATGGCAGCAATGGGATCTGGTGATCCGCTTCAAGTAAACGGAATAGGAGGCGGTAACTCGCTAACCAGTAAAGCGGCTATTATTTCTCGATCAAACGAAGCCGATGCTGATATAGATTACTTGTTTGCGCAGGTTGCCATAGAAGATATGGAGGTAGACATTACCCCTTCTTGCGGCAACATCTTATCGGGTGCTGCGCCTATGGCAATTGAATACGGCTTAGTCACTGCAAGTGAAGGTGAAACCACTGTAAGAGTAAGAAACGTCAACACCAACACACTTATTGAAGTTATTGTACAGACTCCAAATGGCTTTGTTGAATACGAAGGCGATGCCACCATTGATGGTGTACCTGGATCTGGTGCGCCAATTCTACTTAAATTTTTTGACGTATGCGGCACTAAGACTGGTGAGTTACTACCTACAGGGTCTGTGCGTGATACGTTTGATGGTGTTGAGGTAAGTTGCGTAGATGCTTCTATGCCTATGGTACTTATTCCGGCTAAATCATTGGATGTTACAGGCTGGGAAACTAAGTATGAGTTAGATGCAAATAAAGGGCTATTACAAAAAATAGAGAGTATTCGTTTACAAGCATCATTAAAAATGGGATTAGGCGATGCAACTGGTAAGGTTATTCCAAAAATTGGGCTCCTTTCTCCAGCACAGTTTGGTGGCACAATTACCTCTCGCTACTTTGTACCGCAAAACTGCCATACGAGTCACTCAGTGACTGGCGCAATATGTGTAAGTGTAAGTTGTATGTTACCTGGCAGTATTACCGAAGATATAATTACTCAAAGTGAAGAAGAATCTCAGAATATTGTAGTTGAGCACCCAAGTGGAAAAATTGATTTATTACTTGAAGGTAACTACAACAATAACACCCTAAATATAAAGTCAGCGGGCTTAATGCGCACTGCTAGAATGTTATTTAAAGGTGAAGTGCATATTCCTGGCAAAGTATGGGATATACCTGCGTAAGTTAACAATTTCAACCAACCCAATTGAGCGATGACGGTTTTGTCATCGCTTTTTTTATGTTGTCTAAAAAACAAAATGAATATTAAGTATTTAAAATCAATGTCTTGGGTTTTTTTTGTAAAGGGTATATAAATATTAAAAGTTTATTAACGATGACAGGTCGATGACAGTTTCGAAGACTAGTCTAGGTGCTGTTAACTTCTAGTAACGAAATACTTTCATTTAAGCAATGAATGTAGAGCCGTTATTAGGACCTATTTAAATAATTAAAGTGAAAACCAGAGGTCGATTTATGAATATTAAATTAAGTACTTTTACACCTAATCGATTAAAAGCATTACTTGTTGTTTTAGCAGCATCAAGCGGTTTGAGTTCAGCATATGCAAACGCAGATGAAGTAAATTTTGAAGGCGAGCGAGTAGAGTGGGTTGTGCCATTTAAAGAAGGCGGTGGTTCTGATACATGGGCACGCTTTTTTGGTCCTCGTTTTTCACAGCACTTAAATGGTAAGCCCGTTGTTGTTGTTAAAAATATTCCTGGTGGTGGCTCAACTAAAGGTGCAAACCGCTTCGAGCGACGCGCTAAACCTGATGGCTTAAATGTTTTTAGCACGTCAGCTTCTACGCAAATACCTTATTTACTTGGCGACTCACGCGTTAAATATAATGTAAAACGCTGGAACGTTATTATGGCTACACCTACGGGAGCGGTTGTATATGTGCGCCCAGAGCTAGGTATAAAAAGCGCAGCAGAGCTTACAAAATTACAAGGTCAAAAACTTAAATTTGGTAGTCAACGTGCTGCATCAATGGATTTAGTTGGCTTATTAGCTTTTGACATGCTTGATTTAGATATTCATGCGATTTTTGGTATGAAAGGTCGCGGTAGCGCTCGCTTATCGTTTGAACGTGGCGAGGTTGATATCGATTTTCAAACAACATCAGCGTACTTAAAAAAAGTACGACCATTAGTTGATGAAGGTAAAGCAATTCCGCTTATGTCGTTTGGCGTACTAAATAAAGACGGCGTTATAGTTCGCGACCCGACTTTTCCAGATTTGCCACATGTAGGTGAAGTGTACGAAATGATCCACGGTAAAAAACCTACAGGTGTTGAATACAACGTATGGAAAACTTTTTTCATTGCTGGATTTGCAGCTCAAAAGGGTTTGTTTTTACCACAAGGCACGCCTGATGACGTGATTGCATCTTGGCGCAGTGCTGCGCAGCGCGTAATTGATCAAGACAACTTTAAAGAAGAATCAGAGTTGGTACTTGGCGAATATCCGCAGTTAATTCACGAAGATGCGGTTAACACATTGAGCTCAGCACTTACTATTTCAGACACAGATAAAGAGTGGGTAAGACAATACCTTAACGACAACTACAACACGCGTTTTTAGAACCATGTTGATGTGTTTTATTCAAAGTGGCTCTACGAGTGTGAGCCACTTTATTAATCAAAGGAGAGCAGTATGTTAGATGCATTTTTAATTGCGCTGCAAACTATTCTTACCCCAACTCATTTAATGTATTTATGCGGCGGTGTATTTTTAGGGCTGTTAATCGGTATATTTCCGGGCCTAGGTGGTATTGCGGGTTTATCGTTATTGTTACCGTTTTTGTATGGCATGGATCCAATATCTGCACTTGCTATGTTAATTGGCTTAGTCGCGGTTATTCCAACTTCTGACACGTTCACCTCTGTTTTAATGGGGATCCCAGGCTCTAGTGGTTCCCAAGCGACCGTACTTGATGGTTTTCCGCTATCTAAAAAAGGGCAAGCGGCTCGCGCACTTTCAGCGGCATTTGCATCATCATTGTTTGGTGGTTTATTTGGCGCAGTTATTTTAACGTTGTTTGTACTTATTGCTCGTCCAGTTATTTTAGCATTTGGCTCAGCCGAACTATTTATGCTTACTTTACTTGGTTTAAGCATGGTAGGTGTACTTGCCGGTAACAGTTTGGTTAAAGGTCTAAGTGCATGTGGTTTGGGACTTTGTTTAGGCTCGCTTGGCGGTGCACCTGCCACAGGTGAATACCGCATGGTATTTGATAACGGTTATTTAATGGATGGCATACCACTGGTTGTAGTGGGGTTGGGTATTTTTGCTCTTCCTGAAATTATTGATTTACTACGTCAAAACCGTTCTATTTCAGAGGCATCTGAGCTAGGAAGTGGATGGTTTGAAGGTGTTAAAGATGTGGTTAAGCACAAATGGTTAGCGACACGTTGTGCTGCAATAGGTTGTGTAGTTGGGGCGTTACCAGGGCTTGGTGGCAGTGTTGTTGATTGGATTTCTTATGGCCACGCTGTACAAACCTCCAAAGACACCGAAAACTTTGGTAAAGGTGATATACGCGGTGTTATTGCTCCCGAATCCTCTAATAATGCTAAAGAGGGCGGTGGTTTAATTCCTACTTTATTATTTGGTATTCCAGGCTCTGGTAGTATGGCGGTATTTTTAGGTGGCATGGTATTAATTGGTTTAGAGCCAGGTCCTGCGATGATCACCACCGACCTTGATATAACTTACACCATTGTTTGGTCTCTTGCGCTTGCAAATGTAATTGGCGCGGGTGCGTGTTTACTTATTTCTAAATGGGTTGCCAAAGTAACAACGATACCTTACACGTTAATGGCACCATTTATGGTGATGGTAATATTTTTTGCAGCGTTTCAGGCAACTCGTGACTTAGGCGATTTAGTTGCATTAATTGGTATTGGTATTCTAGGTATTTTAATGAAGCGCTTTGGTTGGCCACGACCTGCATTTTTAATCGGTTTTGTACTTGCAAGTGGGATGGAAACTTACCTTTATCAAGCTATCCAATTCGACGGCATTGAGTTTTTATTAAAACCGGGTGTAATTATTATTGGTGCGTTAACTGCGCTTTCTATTTTCTTTGCAGCACGCCACTCTATTAAGGCTGCTAAAAAAGAAAAAGCGAATAAAAATACGGCGAATGCTGAACCAAAACCTACCAACCTAAAACCACAAACTGCGTTTTCAGCATTTGTTAGCTTAGTGTTTGCTTATGGTTTATATGACTCGTTCCAACGCTCATTTTTAGGCGGAGTATTCCCTGCGGTTGTGTGCTCATTTATGTTAATACTCTCAGCAGTCGTCTTTATAAAGCTATTACTTAACAAAGTAGATGACGCTGTAAATTACGATAACGAAGTGTCAGCAGGATACGAAAATGACTCAAGTGTTACCGGGCTTTGGCATTATGTATTTTGGCTATGCGGCTTATTAGTTGGGTGTTTTTTAGTGGGGTATGTTATTTCGATAGGGTTGTTCTTTATTACATTTTTACTTATAAAAGCGCGTATTTCGATTGTTAGAACATTAACTTTAACCACCTGTGCCTTGGCATTTTTACTTACCCTTGCGCATTTTATGGTACTTGATTTACCGACAGGCTATTTACAAGAGGTAGCCAGCTTTACAGCACTTTAATGACAGGTTGAGTGTTAAAAAGCGTTCAACTTCTTAAGCTGCCATGCTTGGATTGTTTCCTTTAATGTAATGAGGATATAAAAATGATTTCGCCGAAATTAATTTTAATGCCGCTCTCTACCAGCGGACATGTAACGGAACGCTTAAAAGGGGGGTTAGCCATTGCTAAATATTTTAATGCTCATCTTGATGTATACCATAACCACCTTGATCCAAAACGTTTTTTACCAATAGGTCAGCTTGGATTACCTTCTAAGTTGGTAAAAGAACTTGATTTAGTTGCTGGGCGCTTTGCAAGTACTGAGTCAGCAAACTTAAAAGGTGAGTTTATCAGCCTATGCGACGAGCAAAATATAATATATAGCGACAAAAGTGGTCCAAGTTTAACGCACCCAAGTGCAACATGGCACGTAAACTCGGGTTTGCGCAGTGAAATAATTGCAGAGCAAGGCAAAGTAGCCGATTTAATTATTATTCCACAGTCAAAAAGTGGTAAATCGACTTCTACTTTTGAAGCGTCGATTATGCGAAGTGGTAAACCTATATTGTTAGTGCCGCGTGAAATGACCAACTTTAATATAAAAACGGTAGTGATTGGTTGGAACGCAAGTACAGAAGTTGCCCGTGCGCTTACATATAGTTTGCCATTATTGAAGCAAGCTGAAAAAGTAATTATTTGCACCAGTGCAGACAGTGTTAATAAAAGGCCAAATGGCAATGAGGTCGTTAATTACTTAGCGCAGCATAGTATTAAAAGTGAATTTGTTACCTTTAATAATGGTAGGCAATCAACCCCAAAAGCGTTTATGTCAGTGGCACAAATGCATAATGCTGATTTAGTTGTAATGGGGGCATTTACGCACAGACGTATCCACGAGCAAATTTTTGGTGGCATGACCAACTACGTGCTTGCAAACACCACGCTACCTATATTTATGGCGCGTTAGCGCGTAATAACAATTGTATTAAATTTTACCCAAAGGCCGATATTTACGTTCAATATCGGCTTTTTATTTTTAGTGACTCATTGATTAATTGTGTTAAAACTAACTAAGTACAATAATAAAAATAAAGGGGTATTACACCATGAAAGCACTTATTCAATGGAGATCAGATGGACAATTCATTGATATAAATGGCCATCAAATATTTACAAAAATAGCTGGTGATATAACTAAGCCTGCGCTGCTTTTAATACATGGCTTTCCAAGTGCTAGCTGGGATTGGGAAGGTATGTGGCAAACGCTTAGTGAACATTATTTTGTAATTACGCTCGATATGCTAGGTTTTGGTTTGTCAGATAAACCAATAAACGCTACTTATAAAATTACCGAACAAGCCGACTTATATACCCAATTTTTAAAAACGTTAAATATTAATGATGTACATATTTTAGCTCATGACTATGGCGATACAGTGGCTCAAGAGTTATTAGCAAGGCAAGTGGTTAGCCAAAGTGACTTTAAAATAAACAGCGTGTGTTTTTTAAATGGTGGGTTATTTCCTGAGGTGCATAAACCATTATTTATACAAAAGCTTTTACTTTCAAAGCTAGGTTGGATAGTGCCAAAATTAATGAATAAACAAAAATTTGCCAATAATTTAGTTACTATTTTTAGTAAAAGTACACCTCCTTCAAAACAAGTGGTAGACACACTTTGGGAGTTGCTAATTTATAAAGATGGTTTAGCCGTTATGCCTAAACTCATTAGTTATATAAAGCAGAGGCAGCAAAACAGAGAACGCTGGGTTGGTGCCATCATAAATAGCAATATACCACTTACGTTTATAGCAGGCGCAGAAGATCCCATCTCTGGTAAGCACATGATTGAGCATTATAAAAAGCTTATTCCCAATGCGCGCGTACAAGAGTTTGTAGAGCTTGGGCATTATCCGCAAGTAGAAAATCCAGATGCAATTACGCAGGCTTACTTGGCATTTAGAAATTAACTATTAGTACAATTTAGATTTTTATAGAAGCTAAAATTTTAGCTATTTTTTCTTTTGATTCATAATTGATAGGCGCTAAAGGGCTTCTTACCGTTGCGTGTATTGGTAATCCCAAAAGGCTGAGTGCTTCTTTAATATTTGCATGAGGGCTGGTTACTGACTTTATTAGTGGTTTAGGACTACGAATTAAAATATTAAGCAGTGAGTTTTGCACACTTACTGAAATATTTAAATTATTAGCAATCGGCAATACAGATTTTAATACTGTACGACGTTTATTTATCTCTTTAGTGTTATTTAGATTTAAATCTTCAAAAAATGCAGCAGCCTGCATGGGTAAAATAGTTGCTATAGGACAAATTGCACCCGCAGCACCATGGGCAGCTATATGTTCGTACACCAAAGTTAATCCGCTAAAGTAACGAGTATCAGGCAATTTATTTAAAACGGTGCGCGCTGTTGCTAGATGTAATGAGCTATCTTTAATACCTATAATATTTTTAATACTTAGCAGTTTTATTAATTGTTGGTTTGAAAAATAATGCCCTGTAATCTGAGGGAAATAATAAAAAAGGATAGGTGAAGTTGAATGCTGCGCTATGTTCTCAATCGCTTTTAAGTAGTTTTCAAAGCTTGATTTATAGTAAGGAGTTAATAACAGTAATATATAACTCGAGTAACCTTTATAAGCAGTAATTTTTTCAATTGCTTGCGCGCTACTGTATGCGTTTACGCCTATGATAAGTGGCTTTTTATTTTGCACTTTATTGTAAGTGTACTGAACAATTTTAAGTTGTTCTTGATCAGAAAAATAAGGGAGTTCACCACCACTACCTAAAATTGTTAAGCCGTGTATATCTGTATCTAGGTAATAACCTAAACATTTATCAAACCCTTTAAAATCGATACTCTCATCTTCTAAAAGAGGAGTGTGGATCACTGGGTATATTCCATTTTTTATAGTCATATTGATATCCAACTAAATATTAGCTCCTAAAATTATTAGGAGCTAAGTGATTTTATATACTTAAATCAAGTAAGTTATAATCTTTAATCTCTTGTTTTGCCTGATCATCCCAATCAAAGGTTTTATTGGCTTCAACAAAAGGTTGATATTGATAAGGTGTTTCGTCAGGGAAGTGCTGTTTTCTAGCATCTATTGCATAGCCAAGTACTTTTGATCTCTGCTCAATAAGTGACTCATCGTAAACTTTAGCTTCACAGTGCATTCCAGAGCCCATGACACCTAATACAGATGAACGTTTATGGAACCCAAAGTTAATAGTAACGCGAGGCTCAAATCCAGAGTTAGCGAATGAACCATGCAAAAGCTGTCTATTACAAATAACAACATCACCGGGATTACAAATTAAAGGCACCATTCCAATTAAGCGCTCACTACCTGCTTCGGCAACCATTTTTTTAATATCAACCCTACCAACCTTATGACTTTTAGGTAAAACCCACACACCATTTACAGCAGTACTGCCAAAAACTTGCGCCATAAAGTTAAAGCCGTGTATGTCTTGATCAAAATTTTCATTTTCCCAATGAGTATCACCATCTTGGTGCCATGAAACGGCAGCGCCTACGCCAGGATCTTTAATAAAAAGACATTCATGAAATGGTGCAAAATCTTTACCATTTATTGCCTCGGCCACTTTTAATAATTGAGGGTGCGCGTACGTTCTTAAGCATGACTCAGAAAACTGCAGTGAGCCAAGCAATACAAAAGGCGAAAACGCAGGCAGATCGTCAGCAGCTTCAGGTTCAAATAATTTTACTTGGTGTCGGCCATTAGCGATTGCGGTTCCGCCAAGTGGATCTCCAAGTGATTTTGACCAAATTAAATTAGGTGCTTGATTATCAGCACCTAACGCTGGTTTTCCATCTGCGGTTGTTTTTCCATACGGTTCTAAAGGGAAGGTTTTTTTTAATTGGGCTAGTTCTATTTCTATCTCGGCGAGCTCTTTTTTATCAATTACGTTTTCGAATATATAAAAGCCGTATTCTTGGTATTGGCTTTTAATGTTTTGTGCTAAATCACCATATTCATCAAACTCAATAGGGCCTCTATTATTCATAGCTAAAGCATTTTTTTCGCCATTAAGTAAATATTCTCGCATTTCATTGGCATTTTCACCGTAATGTGAGGCGCATGCATCAATCGATCTTGTTATACTTTTAGTCATAATGTGTCCTTAACGTATTTCACAGTTTTTATCGCAAGTAAAACTTAACCTACAATAAAAACTGTGGTCAAGCTGTTTTTCTATGGAGAAAATAAATGGAGCAACTAAATATCGCTCGGGGTAATAAAAAAAGACAAGAAAACAAAGAGTTGAGAAAGGTTGATATACTAAAGCATGCCCGAAATCTTATTGCCTCTAAAGGCTTTGATGCGTTTACATTAAGCGAATTAGCCACTGTTGCAGGTGTTTCAATACCAACTATTCATAATTTATTTGGTAAAAAGCATGATATCTTCAAAGTGCTGGTCGAAGAAATGGTCATTCGCATTGAAAAAGTTATACTACAGCCCGACATGACAAACCCAATAGAAGCCGCTATTGCGTTTATAGATAACTTACTCGAATTATTTAAAAAAGATGAAGCGTTTTACCGAGCTGCGTTTGTTGCTGGTGAGCGTAGTAATTTATTTGAACATAAACAACCGACAGGCATTTTTAGTCAATCGCTAAAAATAGCAGAGCAGCTATGTATTTCAGCTAAAGAAAAAGGCTTTTTGAATGGTCTTGTTGATAGTAAATGGTTAGCAAAGCAGCTGTTTGGTTGTCAGCGACTAGCTCGCCAAGATTGGGTTAACGGGTATATTGATTTACAGCAGTACAAAAACCAAGTGCTGATAGGTATGTTTATTACTTTTAGTGCTGATGCAACAGATGAGTATAAAGTTGAATTGTTAAATAAAATTGATTCACTGACATAAACGTATAAAAATGCGGCCTACTTTACAGTGGCCGCGTTTTAAATTTAGTAATTAGGTTTAATATTTTTTCTTCGGTGCTCTTAATTGTTTTTCAAACTCATCTGAAAACAATATCGTGCCGTCGTCTTCCTCAGTAGGAAAGGCAGCAATAAGTAAATCATCCTCTTCAAGGCCTGGTGTCCAGCGACTAAACCAGTCAGCAAGCGGGATTGCTTTAGCGCTGCAGCCAGCCCATTCGCCGGTTGCCCATGCTTCTGCAAATTCACGAGTTGGCCAAACTGGTACGCAGTCGTCATCTTCGTTGGCAAGCATAACGCAGCCATCATCGTCGTTTAAAATCCATACTTGTTTAAATTGTTGTACGGTTTCGAACATATAGGCTAGGCGTTTTTTTGCCCCAAGCCCTAAAATTACTGCTTGTTCTTCGCTTAAATTTGGCGTTGTCATAATTAGCTCACTCTTAATTACTATATCTCAATTATATGCACACAAGTATATCGAGTTATATGACAGAGTGTTGAAAAGTTGCTATTTAATTTCAGCAATGCAGATCTAATTTGTATATTGAACAGTATAAGTCACAACTAATTTGAGCGATCATTCAAAATAAGCTTGAATGTTTGTAAAAAGGCCACATTGTAGTAAGCATATACTTAATGAAGGATTGAAAAATGACTACTGATCTACTTGCTCCGTTTAAACTAAATAATACGATTGAGCTTAAAAATCGCGTACTTATGGCACCATTAACGCGTTGTATGGCTGACGATAACTTAGTGCCAACACAAGATATGGTTGAATATTATGCTCGCCGTGCCGAAACCGGTTTAATTATTAGCGAAGCAACTATTATTCGTCCAGATGCGCAAGGTTACCCAAATACACCGGGTTTATTTACCAGTGAGCAAATTCAAGGTTGGAAAAAAGTAACAGACGCAGTGCACGCTAATGGCGGCAAAATGTTTGCACAGCTTTGGCATGTTGGCCGTGTTGCACATCCTCACTTTTTTGATGGCGATGTACTGGCACCATCGGCAATTGGCGTTGAAGGCTCTGTGCCTCGTATGCGTGAGCTTACATACATCACACCAAAAGCAGCGACTATAGATGACATTAAGGGCCTAGTAGCTGATTACGCAAAAGCGGCAGAAAATGCGATTGAAGCGGGTTTTGACGGGGTAGAAATTCACGGTGCTAACGGGTATTTGATTGACCAGTTTTTACATTACGCTGCAAATACACGCAGCGACGAATACGGTCAAACGCCTGAAAATATGTCGCGTTTTGCACTAGAAGTAACCGATGCAGTTATCGCCGCTGTAGGTAATGAGCGTACTGCTTTACGTGTTACACCGGGTGCTTATTTTAATATGAGCGAAGATAGCCGTGATAAAGCGGTATTCGATTACTTATTACCAGAGCTTGAGAAGAGAGATTTAGCATACTTACACGGCGGTATTTTTGACGACAGTACAACGTTTGAATCGCTTGAAGGTAAAACGACGTCTGAATTTTTACGTGCAGGCTACAAAGGTACATTAGTAGGCGTAGGCAGCTATAGTTTTGAGTCAGCAAAAGAGGCAATTAACGATGCTAAGTTTGATTTAATCGCTATTGGTCGCCCACTTATCGCAAACCCAGATTACATTAGCAAAATTGCAAACGGTGAAGAACTAGTACCATACATCGATGAAATGCTAGCTGAATTAAAGTAACAGCTAAATATTATATTTAGTGATTAAGGCACCTTAAGCTAAACCTTTGGGTGTCTTTTTTTGTACATATTCCCGCCATAAATCTTCCATATTTGTTTAACCTTTATGTAAATAAAGTTCATCCTCGTTGTCATATTTAAAATTCATACTGTCCGCGTTTTCATATTTCATAATTAAAACTAAACGGGACAACAATGTACGCTTTAAAAAACAAATCGCTATTGAGCATGGCTATTGCCATGGCTGTATCAACATCTACTTATGCTAACGACAACACCATAGAAGAAGTAACCGTGGTTGCTAAACCAACGAGCTACGCTAACAATGTTATTGAGCCTGCAATGCTTGAGCAACAAAGTTCGGTATCGAGCATATTATCGGTTATTGATAATTTACCAGGGATTAGCATAAACGAAGGTGATGCATTTGGTGGCGACGATTGGTCTACTACAATTACTATGCGTGGTTTTAGTATTGATGGGAACCAACAACAATTAGGAATGACCGTTGATGGCATTCCCAATGGTGGCTCTAATTACGGCGGTGGTGCTAAAGCTAACCGTTACTTGGAGAGCGAAAATTTAGCAACGGTAGAAGTAGGTCAAGGTACCTCTGATATTAAGTCGGCTTCACTTGAAGCACTAGGCGGGACATTTAACTTTGTAAGTAAAGACCCAAGCCTTGAAAAAGGCACTACCTTTGCTTATACATCAGGCAGCCACGATGCCACGCGTTATTATATTAAACACGAAACAGGCACTGTTTTTAATAACACACAAGCGTACGTAAGTTACTCGCAAACAGATACAAGCCGCTGGATTGGTTCAGGCAGTAATGGGGGTAAAGACAACCAACACGCAGAGCTTAAGTTTGTATCTAATTTTGACGATTTAACGCTCACTGGTCGTTTATCTTACGATGATGTAAGCGAGACAAACTATAACAGCGTAAGCCTTGAGCAGTTTGAACAAACACCAGAGTGGGATCAGTTAACATGGAATTGGACGGGAGTACCGCACTTTGACCAAATGTTTGCAGAAGGTTGGGGAACGCTTCGTGAAAATACCTTAGGCTATTTAAAATTTGAATACGCGATTTCGCCAACTTCATTATTAACTGTTAGCCCTTATTATCATAAAAATTCAGGTCGCGGCGATTGGATCCCACCTTATTTAACAACGCCTGTTGATGAAAATGGCGACCCAACAACCGAGGGTGGCACTAATGCAGGCTCTTATGGTTTTGCTGATAGTGAAGGCAACCCGCTTGCACCCAATGCCGATTGTACGCAAAGTTTGAGCTGGCCATGGGAGTCGGGTCCTGGTTTAAATCCTGCGTGTTACGATGCAACAGCAACGCCGGTTATGTCTTACCGCCATACGCATTACAACAAAGATCGTTTAGGTGTAACGGCAAATTACCAAGCTACATTTGGTGATCACGATATCGAAGCGGGCTTTTGGTATGAGCAAAGTGAGCGTGATGAATCGCGTGATTGGCACAAAGTAATTGATGCGCGTATTTATCATCACTTTGATAGCACGCCTTACTGGACACAATACAAAAACACTTTTGATACCGATACATTCAAATGGTACCTACAAGACTCGATTAATTTTGGTGACTTAACATTAAATATTGGTGCAAAACAATATTTAGTTGAATTACAAAAATACGACCACTTTGCTAACGAAAGATCAGATAAAGTAGATAGCGACTCAGACGTGTTATTTAGCGGTGGTGTATTGTATCAGCTAAATAACAGCACAGAATTATTTGCTAGTTACAGCGAGAATTTTTCCGCAATAAAAGACGGTGTACTTGAGCGAGATAGCTCAACACTCACAAACATAGAGCCAGAAACTGCCGACAACATAGACTTTGGTGTACGTTACCAAGCCGACAGATTAACCCTTACAGCAACGGCTTACAGTGTTAAGTTTGATAACCGCATTACCTTTATTGCCCCTGGTAGTGGCACAGATGGGATTGATTACACCATTGGTACAAATGGCTCGTACGTAAATGTAGGGGGTATTGACTCAAATGGGCTTGAGCTTGCAGCAAGCTATATGTTAACACCAAGCTGGAGCGTGTACTCGTCGTATACTAATAGCAGTTCTGAGTATTCGTCGGATGATCCAAATGCATACGATTCACAGGGTGTAATATTAAGAGATGAAAGTGGTAATGAGGTAGCACCGAGCTTTAGAAAAGGCGACAGCATAATCGATTCATCAGAAGATTTATTTGTGGTATCTACCGATTACTTTAGCGATGGCTTTCGTGTTGGTTTATCGGCTAAATACACCGGTGAGCGCTTAGGTGCATGGCAAGACGAAGACACTCGCACGCGTAATAAAGTAGACGGCTACACCGTACTTGATTTTAATGCAGGTTATTCAACTGACGTAGATGCAGGCCCGTTTAAAGCCATTGACGTATCGTTTGTTGTTTATAACGTTACTGACAAAAGCTACTTAGCAGGTGGTACTGGTAACGGCGCTACTTATTACATTGGCGCGCCACGCACCGCAGCAGTTACATTTACCGCTGACTTTTAATTAAGTTTTAGTAATTGAATTAAAATAAAGCCCATCATTGATGGGCTTTATTATATCAAAGGGCGCAAAACGCGATGAAAACGATTTTAAAAGTAACACTATTTAGCTTAAGTGTATTAGCGAGTAACTTTGCAACAGCTGCGCAAAATGTAGTGCTGGTAACGCTTGATGGAGTACGCTGGCAAGAAGTATTTTATGGGGCTGATAATAGCTTAATTAATAATACTGATTTTGTTAAAAAGCCAGAGCAATTAAATACCCAGTTTTGGGCAAAAACAGCAAATGAGCGCCAGCAATTACTAATGCCTTTTTTAACGCAAGTAGTGGCTAAAAAAGGGATTATAATTGGCGATAGAGCTAACGGCTCTACTATGTCGGTAAGTAACCCGTGGTATTTTTCATACCCTGGTTATAACGAAATACTCACCGGTGAAGTTGACGAAAATATAAATAGTAATAACAAAGTGCTCAACCCAAATAAAACTATTTTAGAGCGTTTAGATAAGTTACCTGAGTTTAAAGATAGCACAGCCTTATTTGGTAGTTGGGATGTATTCCCATACATTGTAAATACTAAGCGCAGTAACGTGTATGTAAATGCAGGTTTTATGTCAATTGAAGAGAATTTATTTACAGATGCGCCACTCTTAAATGCGCTACAAAATGAAATTCCCAGTCCTTGGTATAACGTACGACTAGACAGTTTTACATACCGCTTTGCTAAAGCGTATATGTTGGCTAAAAAGCCTAAGTTGTTAGTGATAAGCTTAGGCGAAACCGATGACTTTGCGCATGATGGTCATTACGATCAATACCTTAAATCGGCAAGGCAAAGTGACGCGTATATAAAAGACTTATGGGCAACCATTCAAACTACAGCGGGTTATAAAAATAACACCACACTAATTATTACTACTGATCACGGCCGTGGCAATAATGCCAACGATTGGCAACATCACAGCTCTAAACGTGCACTTGCTGAGCTAGAGTTAGGTGAAAATACCTACCCAGAAGGAATTGTCGGCTCTGAACATATTTGGCTTGCGGCCATTGGCCCCGCAATAAAAGGTAGTGGCTTAATTAAAACTAAAAATGAGCTTAAACAAGCGCAAATAGCGGCGACCGTTTTAAAGGCGCTTGGGCAGAATCCAAATGAAATAAATTCAAATATGGCGCCTGCAATTAGCGAGATTTTAAAATGAAGAACCTATTAAAACCATTAACCCTAACTGCCTTGGCGTTGAGTTTGGTTATTAGCGCGAGTGTTACTGCCGCGCCATCTAAAATTCTATTTGGTTCGTGTGGGCATCAAGATAAAAAGATACCCATATTTAATGCAATTAACAAAGAGAAAGGCGATTTGTTTATATTTTTGGGTGACAATATCTACGGCGATACCAACGATATGGATGTACTTGCCGATAAGTACCAACGTTTAGGGGCAAAGCCTGGTTTTAAAACGTTAAAAGCGCAAACGCCTATTATTGCTATGTGGGATGACCACGATTATGGCCAAAACGATGCAGGTAAAGAGTATCCGCATAAAGAGCAATCACGCCAAATTATGCTTAATTTTTGGGGTGAGCCTGCAAACTCAGCGCGTCGCACTCGCTCTGATGGAATTTATACCTCGTACATGTATGGTGAAAATGAGCAAACCATACAAGTAATAATGCCTGATTTACGTTGGAACCGTGATGCGTTAAACCATGTAGGTGAGCTTGAATACTACACTAAACGTAAGTTAAATAACCAAGGCCCGTATAGTCCTAGTGAAGTGAAGGGCGCATCAATGCTAGGTGAAGCCCAGTGGCAATGGCTTGAACAAGAGCTTAAAAAGCCTGCTGCAATTAAATTGATTGCCTCAAGCTTACAGCTTTTACCCGATTTTACAGGTTGGGAGTCATGGGCAAACTTTCCTGAAGATAGAAACCGTTTATTTGCATTGATTAAAAAGCATAAAGTAAATGGGGTCGTGATCATCAGCGGCGATACGCACTGGGGTGAAATATCAAAGTATCAGCAAAACCTTGATTACCCATTGATTGAGATGACCAGCTCAGGCTTAACTGAAAAATGGAAAGACGTAAGCCCTAACAAGCACCGAGTAGGGAATTTTACTCATAACGTAAATTACGGTGATTTAAGCATAGACTGGCAGCAAACTGATCCCACTATTTCACTTAAATTAAAAGGCGTTGATGGCGAAGTAATAATGCAAAGTGACTTTAGTTTATCAAGTATTAGCCCTTATAAATAAACTCACTACTACGCACAGTATATAAAATAGATGCTGTGCGTATAAAAATCTGTAAATTAGTTCTTAACTCTCTGATTTATTAAAGCCAATTACCCGTTTGCGCTACCCCTAATATTGAAAATATCTTACACTGGTTTTATCTCAAGCAAGGTCAGTGTTATATGCTAAATATTATTCAATCAAACCGCATGGAAGCCCTGCAAGCGCAGTTCCACCAGCTGTTAAAAGTAAACCCATTGCAAAGCCCGTTCGACAAAGAAGTAGTGCTAGTGCAATCGCCGGGTATGTCGCAGTGGTTAAAAATAGGTTTGAGCGAAAACTTAGGGGTTGCAGCGCAGGTGGATTTTCCGCTGCCGTCGAGCTTTATTTGGCAGTTGTATCAGCAATTACTGCCAAATGTCCCTAAAGAGTCGGCATTTAATAAGCCCAACCTTGCTTGGAAACTGTTTGCAATTTTACCAACCTGCATTGATGAACCGCTTTATTTGCCGCTAAAAACCTATTTAGAGGGCGATATTGACGGGCAAAAAACCTTTGCGCTATGCGAAAAAATAGCCGATGTGTACGACCAATATTTAATGTACCGACCGCACTGGATAGCCACATGGGATAGCGGCAAAGATGAGCTTGATGACGTAGATGTAGCCATTGCCCCATGGCAACCTGATTTATGGCGACGCATTGTAAAGCTAAGCCAAGAACTTGGGCAAAGCCAATTTCATCGCGCTAACATGCAAGGGCAATTACTTGCAGCACTTGAGACGATGGACAATAGCTTACTGCCACAACGCATTAGTTTATTTGGTATATCGGCGATTGCCAGCTCCCAGCTTGAGGTGTTTGAAGCGCTGAGTAAAAAAACCGAGGTTATATTATTCTTTTTTAACCCAAGTGAGCACTACTGGGGCGATATCATAGATGAAAAAACAGCAGCTAAAATAAGCGCTAAATACGCCAAAATGCCGCTGGTGGAAGCGCAACAAAAAAAACAAACCAATCCTGATGAAGAATACTACTTTATTGGTAATCCGTTGTTATCGTCGTGGGGTAAATTAGGCCGCGACTATTTTGAACAACTTGTACAGTTAGATGCCCGTTGGATTGATGGTTTTATTGATGTGTTTGACGACACCTTACTAGGGCAAGTACAAAGCGAGATTTATCAACTTGCGTTTAAGGGGGAGTCTCTTACCGATAACAAAGAGTGGTTTATAAACGACGAAGGTAAATTACCAATCAGCGCAACCGACACCAGCATTACGCTCAGCGATTGCCATACACCGCTTAGAGAAGTTGAGCGCTTGCACGACTACTTACTTAACTTATTTAATCAAGACCCAACGCTTACCCCCAAAGACATAATTGTCATGATGCCCGATGTAGGCACTTACAGCCCTTATATTGAAGCCGTATTTGGCGGGGCACAAGGCAGCCGCTTTATTCCTTACGCATTGGCCGATTTAGCCATAGAGCAAGAAAAGCCTGTCCTTAGTTCATTTGCGAGTTTAGCTAACTTACCGTTTTCGCGCTTCGGTGTATCGGATATTCTCGATTTATTACAAGTGACGCAAATAGCCGAAAAATTTGGGCTTGAAGCACACGAATACGAGCAAATTCAATACTGGCTTGAACGTGTAGGTGTTAAATGGGGTATAAACGCAGCGCATAAAAGCAGCTTTGATTTACCCGCTATCGATTTAAATACCTGGCAACATGGGCTCAACCGTTTACTGCTTGGTATAGCCATGCGCGACGAACAATGCCCGTTTAACGGTATTTACAGCGCTGATGAAGTAGAAGGCATGGCGCTTGATACACTCAACAAGCTCGTGCATTTTATTGATGTACTGCAAAGCTTTAAAGAGCAGCTAACGCCCGATGATACGCTCACTAATAAAGCGCATATTTTAAGCGAGCTATTAAGCGCCATATACGAAAGTGAAAGCGACGACAGCTGGGATTTATTAGTACTGCAAAACGTGCTCGAAGAGTTACAAAAACACCACGATAACGGTGATTACAGTAAAGCGGTTTCGCAGCGTATTGTTAGTTACTTAGTTAAACAAGGCATTCAAGAAAAAGGCGTAGGGCAGCGGTTTTTGGTTGGGCAAGTAAACTTTTGTACGCTTATGCCCATGCGCGCCGTGCCATTTAAAGTGGTGTGTATGCTGGGTTTAAACGATGCTGACTACCCGCGTAACGTACAGCCCATTGGTTTTGACTTGGTGCCTTATTCTAAAAAGCAAAAAGGTGACCGATCACGTAAATTAGATGACCGCTACTTATTTTTAGAAGCGCTACTGAGTGCCCGCGACAACTTATACATGAGTTACATTGGTCGCTCGTGTTTTGATAACCAACCGCGCATGCCATCAACGCTTGTAAGTGAGCTGTTAGAATATATTGGGCGTAGTTTTGTATTAAACGAAAAGAGTGAAAAAACGCTGCCCGCATGTCTAATTAATCAGCAGCATTTACAGCCCTTTAATAGCCATTACTATTTAGCCGATGAGCAAACCAATACTGTGCTGAGCAACCACAGTTACAATCCAATTTGGCTACCAAGTGAGTCAATTAAACCAGAGCCGGTTATTGCGCTTGATGTGACTGTGCCAGATCAGCTAGATCTCGATGTGTTTATTAGAAGTGTGTGCAGCGCACAAGAGAGCTTTTATCAACAAACATTGGGTTTACGCCTACCACAATTTAACGAAGTAGCAAAAGACGAAGAACCCTTTAGCCTAGATGCGCTGCGCCGTTATTTTTACCTTGATGAAATACTTAAAGCCAATATAAACGAGCAACCACTGAGTACCGAGCAAATACTGCAGCGGGGTGAGTTACCTCAAGCCAATGTAGGCAGCCTCATATTTGAGAGTATGGAGCACCGAGTTGATGCGCTTGCAGGTCAAGTTAAAGAGCACATTAAAGGCGGGAAAAGTGAGCCGATAGAAGTTTTGCTTACCATTGAAGGCACCAAAATAGAGGGCTGGCTCAATCATGTGTATTTGCAAAAACAAGTGTTTTACCGCAGTGCGAGTATTAAAGCGAAAGATTTAATTAAAGGCTTTATTTATCACCTCGCAGCGCAAAGTATGGATCAACAAGTAGAAACATTGTTACTTGGGCTTGATAAGCAAATTACCTTTGCGCCAATTAATAAAGCTGATGCCGATGCATTGTTACTTGATTGGTTTGAGTTATACAAAGCGCTGCGCGCGGAGCCTGTGCCGTTTTTTCCGGTAAGTGGTTATGAATACGTTAAAAGCGGCGGCGATATAACAAAAGCAATGAGCAAATTTAGCCCGCAATACATAGGGCGAGGCGAGGGCGAAAATCCGTATATTCGCTTAACGGTGCAATCGCTAAACGACTGCCAAGAAGAATTTATAAAATGGAGTGATAAATTGCTCACGCCTTTATTTGAACACGCAAAGGAGAGTGACCATGCAAGCGCTTAATCCTCTTACTATGCCGCTCATTGGTCAAAGTTTAATAGAAGCCAGTGCGGGTACTGGTAAAACTTATACCATTACAGGGCTGTATTTACGTTACTTACTAGGTATGCAAATAGAAGGTGAGTTAAATACGCCGCTCAGTGTTGAGCAAATTTTGGTTGTAACCTTTACCGACGCCGCCACCCAAGAAATTAAAGACCGCGTACGCAGCCGAATTATTGCTGCACGCGACGCACTGCTTGGGCAAGACCCAAATGACGAACTCATTGAAGGCGTAATTGCCAAAATTGATGATAAGCACCGCGCGTTTGATTTGCTCGATGCAGCTGCTAAATCAATGGACGAAGCCGCTATTTTTACTATTCATGGCTTTTGTCAGCGGATGCTAAAGCAACATGCGTTTGAGTCGGGTGTGGCGTTTAATCTCGAATTTATTTTAGATGAGCGCGACATATTACTCGAAACTATTAAAGATTTTTGGCGGGCATTTGTATACCCACTTAATAAAGAACGCACCGATGCTATTTTAGATGTATTTGCCGCACCAGAGGCTTTATTCGCTCAAGTGGCGAGCATTTTAAACAAAGCTAATGCGCACATTACGCCACAAATAAATTTAGATGATGTATGGAAAGCCCGTGACGAGTACATAACACGTGTACCTGCATTTAAAAAAGCGGTGTTAGAGCAAGAGTTTATCGGTGCTATTAAAGGCTCGGGTTTAAGCGGGTCTAAAACGCCAGCACGAAAAGGCAGCCTTGGTGCGCTTGAGGCATTTTGTTTAGGCGGCGATTTGTTTTTTGAATTTGGCACTAACAAGTATTCGTTTGAAGTGTGGAGTACAGAAAACCTAAGCGATGCAGGCAATTATAAAAAAAATCAGCCATTATTTGTGCATCCATTACTGAGTCAGTTTGACGAGCTTGCCGCACTTAATAACACCATAAACCAAGGGCTCAAAATAGCGGTTGTACAACATGCAGCACGCTGGGTAAAAGCCGCAATAGTTAAGCGCAAGCAAGAGCAAAGCGTGATCACCCCAGATGACTTATTGACCAATTTACACAGTGCGCTTAATAACGAGCAAGGCGACGTACTGGCGCAAAAAATTGCGCAGTTGTTTCCGGTTGCCATGATTGATGAATTCCAAGATACCGATCCGATTCAGTACGGTATTTTTAGTAAAATTTATGGGCAAAAAAATACCACGCTTGCCATGATAGGCGACCCCAAACAGGCTATTTATGGCTTTAGGGGCGCAGATATTTTTACGTATATTGGCGCAAAAGAGGCAGTACAGACTGATCAGCAATTTACGCTGGGTACTAACTTTCGCTCAAGCACCGATATAGTAAATAGCGTTAATAGTTTATTTGGCAAACACGCTAACAGCTTTATTTATAACGATGCCATACCGTTTAACGCAGTAGCTGCTAAAGGTAAAAAAGCGGAAGACTCTTTTTTAATTGATGGCAAAGCCGCGACCGCATTCGAATTTAATGTATTTGTGGATGAAGCCGCCGATGAAAAGAACAAACCAACTAACAAAGGTGTAGGGCAAGCGCATTTAGCCACTCACTTTGCTAATAAAATAGTCACCCTGCTTGAAAAAGCAAAACAGGGGGATGCGTGCATTGGCAGTAACCCTGTAAGCGCTGCCGATATTTGTATATTAGTGCGCGACCGTGTTGAAGCACAAATAATGAAAAAAGCGCTAGATGATGCCAAAATTTCCAGTGTGTATTTATCGCGCGAGAGCGTTTTTAGCCAAGAGCTTAGCCATCACCTACTTAACTTTTTAACAGCGCTGCATGGTCAATATGACGAGTCATTGCTGCGCGGTGTTTTAGCGGGTCCACTATTTTGTTTAAGTTATAACGAAATACATGCACTCGCCGATGATGAAAATAAATGGCAAGACTACTTAAACTTTTTTGCACAACTTAGCCACATTTGGAACAAGCAAGGCGCTATGGCAATGCTTGAGCGTTTAATGAGCCATAACCAGCTTAGCGCTAAATGGCAAGGGCTGGGATATAACGTTGAGCGTTGGCTGACAGACTTTAGGCACTTGGGCGAAATACTTCAGCAAAAACAAATAGAGCTTGAAGGTACGCTACGTTTACTGCGATGGTTTGCACAAAAGGTAAGCCAACAAGACGGTGAAACAGTACAAGTACGCCTAGAAAGTGACGCGAACCTAGTTAAAATTGTCACTATGCATGCCTCAAAGGGGCTTGAATACCCTTTGGTATTTATGCCGTTTGCCAGTGGCTATCGCGAAACAAAAGAAGCGCTTTATCATAATAATGGCAAGCTAGTTTTCGATTTAAGTAAAGACGAAGATGCCCTTCAAAAAGCAGAACAAGAACGCCTAGCTGAAGATTTACGCCTGCTTTATGTAGCACTTACTCGCGCCGTACATTTTTGTGCGCTTGGTGTTTATAACATAGGGCAAGGACAAAGTAGCCGCTTGGCTATGCAAAGTAGTGCACTTGGGCATGTTTTATTTGCAGGGCTTGAACTTGCCAGTAGCCAAACATGGCGCACGCATTTAAGTGAGTTTTGCGACGCTAACAGCGCGATGAGCTATCAGCAATTTACCTCACAAACATTATTAGAGCAGGGAACACTTTGTTTTAATAACAGTGAAAGCGCGCAGCAAACGTTAAGTGTTAATAAAGTAACAGCAAATATTGAGCGTAACTGGCGAGCAACCAGCTTTAGTGCGTTGAGTTTTAAAAAGCACAGCGACCAATTAGCTCCAGGGCGAAGTGATGAAGATCACGAAAAAGACGAGTTTGCAGTGCAAGAGGACGAACTACCATCACCTTATAGCTTTCCTAAAGGGGCAAAGCCTGGTAGCTGTTTACACGAAATATTTGAACAAATAGATTTTACTAGCCCAATAGTTCACCCAACTAATACTGAGCAAAACTTATCTGAGGTAGTTAAGCGCAGCCTTGAAAAGTACCACATAGGTGAGCAATGGCGAGAAGTGGCTGAAAAATGGGTGCTTGATGTTCTTACGTACCCCCTAGATAACAGCTCTTTAGAAAACGGGCTTCTTTCATTGGGTGTGCTTACACCCAATGATTGCCTAGTCGAAATGGAATTTAATTTACCTCTTGAGAGTTTAAGCGCACCTAAGCTAAACGAAATGCTCATTAAACATTTTGGTTTCACGCAAAGTAAGCTTGAATTTTCGCACGTAAAGGGCTTGTTAAAAGGCTTTGTCGATTTAATATTTTGCTACCAAGGCAAATATTATATTTTAGATTATAAGTCTAATTATTTAGGTAGCACGCCAGCTGATTACGAAGGCGACATGCTTGAGCAAGCGATGAGCAGTCATCAGTATCATTTACAGTATTTAATCTACACGGTAGCGCTGCATCGTTTATTAAAACAACGTATAGCTGATTACTCGGTAGAAACCCATTTAGGCGGCGTGTATTACACGTTTTTACGTGGGATGCCCGCAGGGCAAGGCGTGTACTTTAAAAAGCTAACTGAAGAACAAGTGATTATTTTAGATGGCTTATTTAGCCAAGGAGCCATGCTATGAGCGATTTAAATGAGCAACCTGGCTTGTTTGACGATATAGACGAGACACTTAATAATGAAGCCGTAGAGCCTCTTACTTCAAAAAATGTAGCACAAGATGTCCCATTAGAGGACATTGTGTTAAATAATACGATTATCGAAGTCCCGTTACTTGAATATTTATTAGCGCAAAATCGACTACGTGTGGTTGATGTTAAACTCGCAGAATTACTGTGTGCTAATGACATTGAGCAAACTCACAATGAGCTGTTTTATATTATTTTATTGCTGTGCTTATCGCAGCAAAGCCAGCATAGCTGCCTAACTTTAAATGAGGTTGATTGGAGTAATCCTTTTAACTTGCGCAAAAGCGACTTTAATAAACTCGATGGCAATGTACCCAGTACGCTAAGCCCGTTTAGTGATGACTTTAATGTACATACAGCGCTCAGTTATTTACAAAACCATGAAAGCGTGGGCGAAAATAAACCACTGCAACTGTTTAAAGAGCGACTTTATTTTGCGCGCCTTGCCGGTTATGAGCAAACACTCGCAGATAGATTATTAAGCATGAGCGAGCGAAAGCTCAATATTAATAATGAAGTATTGGCTGAACTTTTGAATACCTATTTTCCTGCTGATTCAACAATTGAGACTGATTGGCAAAAAGTGGCGTGTGCGATTGCGGCCACCAAAGGCTTTAGTGTGATCACGGGTGGCCCAGGTACAGGTAAAACTACCACAGTGACTAAGTTGCTGGCTATTTTGCAGTCACTTTATAAAACCGCGCCGCTTAGCATTAAGCTGGTGGCACCCACTGGTAAAGCAGCTGCACGTTTAAGTGAGTCTATTTTAGGCGCTAAAAATAAGCTCACAACGATTCCTGATGATATAAAAACGCTGATACCGCAAAGCGCTCAGACTATTCATCGCTTATTGGGCGTAAAACCGTTTACTAATAAATTCAGACATAACAAAAGCAATCCGCTGCATTTAGATGTGCTGATTATTGACGAAGCCAGTATGGTCGATTTATCGCTGATGGCTAAATTAATAGAAGCATTGCCTACGCACGCGAGATTAATACTCCTAGGTGATAAAGATCAGCTTGCCTCGGTAGATACCGGCAGCGTAATGAGCGATTTATGCCAAGGTTTAACACTTGGGCAAACGCCACGCTACTCGCAAGCACGCTGTGATGAGCTAAATAGCTTATGTTTTAATAATGAGCCTAAGCTCGTAGCGCAAAGCGTGAGTGAATTTAAACTCGCAGATTGCGTTGCCTTTTTACAGCACAGTTATCGATTTGATGCACAAAGCGGCATTGGCCAACTCGCACTTGCGGTAAACACAAATAACACCGGTATTTTAAATTACGTTGAGCAAGAAAGTATTGAAGGGCGTTTTAACGATGTAATTTTAGATTACGACTTTGTAGCAAAACCAATTGAAAAGCTTGTTAAAAGTGCAGCAAGTCATTATGCAAAATACCTTAACTTAATTGCCCAAGGTGCAGATGTTGCACAGGTGCATGCTGCTTTTGCTAGTTATCAGCTTTTAGCTGCGGTACGAGAGGGCGATTACGGCGTGCATAGCTTAAATCAGCGAATAGAGCGCGTATTGCAACAGCAAGGTTTAATAACAGTTAGCCCTAATACTCATCATTATACAGGCATGCCCATTATGGTGAGCCAGAACGATTACCAGCTTAAGTTATTTAACGGCGATATTGGTATTTTAATGCCCGATGAAAGCAATCAGCTCAAAGCCATATTTATTGATGAGCAAGGGAATCAACGAGCATTTTCGCCAGCACGACTCCCTGCACACGATAAAGTATACGTAATGACTATTCATAAATCACAAGGCTCAGAGTTTAGTTACACCGCTATGGTATTGCCACCGCTAAAACAAGCGCGTATGGGTATTAACCGGCAATTGGTGTATACGGGGATAACCCGCGCTAAAAATAAGTTTGAACTGGTGGCTGACAAAAAAGTACTGCAACTTGCAATGAATAAGAGCGTATCAAGAGCATCTGGTTTATATGAAAGGTTACAATTTTAAGCTTATTTTGTATTTTTGATTAATAATTTAGCTTCAAACTGCTTGTTATTTATCGCGTTATTATAAATGTCTTCTATACTAAAATTAATTTTATATTGAATGTGTTAGTAAGGATATTAATGTTTTTTTCTAAAAATAAGCAAAATGAAATAGCCTCTTTAAAAGCAGAACTCTATCCGTTACGACAAGTGTGGGAAGGGCTTTACCGAGAGATGTTAGTACTAAACATTCTTTATGATGGTAGAATTTCGCACGCTAATGATAGGTTTTTAGAAAACTTAGGCTACAACGAAGACGATCTTACTAATAACTCTTTTGATGATTTTATTACTGAGTCGTCTCGTCAATCTTCAGAATTTAAAAGCCTACAGCAAGCTATAAAAAAAGAAGGACATTGGGGAGGTGCATTACAAATTGCGCGCGGTGATGGTAAAGCTGAATGGTTACGTTTAATAGTACACCCAGTAAAAGGTGAGCAAGACCAGCTGCTCTATTTTTCTATATTCGGGAGTGTACTTACAAAAACAATTACAGCTTCTCGCGAGCAAAGCGACACTATTAAAGCAATATATCGCTCTATGGCGGTAATTGAATTTGATTTAGAAGGACATGTTTTAAAAGCAAATGAGCAGTTCTTATCAGCAATGGGTTATCAAGAAAGTGAATTAATAGGAAAACACCATCGCACATTTTGTGAAGCTTCAGAGTATAATTCCCAAGAGTATCAACAGTTTTGGGCTAAATTAAGAGAAGGACAGTTTATAGCGGAGCGCTTTAAGCGTGTTGATAAATACGGCAATGTTGTATGGTTAGAAGCGTCATATAACCCAATCTCAAATGATGCGAATGAGCTTTATAAAGTAATGAAGTTTGCAACAGTTATTACAGAGCAAGTAAATCAAGAAATTGCGATATCTCAGGCTGCCGAAATAGCTTATAGCACCTCAACCCAAACTGATAAAAAAGCAGAGCAAGGCGCGAGCGTTATACAAGATACGGTTGCAGTAATGACCGAGCTGGCTATTAACATGGAGCAAGCTGCTAGTGAAATTTCAGCGCTTGATCAGCAGTCGCAACAAATATCGAGTATTGTACAAAGTATTAGTAGTATTGCAGAGCAAACCAATTTATTAGCACTAAATGCCGCAATTGAAGCGGCTAGAGCTGGCGAGCAAGGTCGAGGCTTTGCTGTTGTTGCAGACGAGGTTCGATTGCTTGCATCTCGTACATCAAAAGCAACAGAAGAAATAGTAGAAGTAGTACAGCGTAATCAATCACAAACCCAAAATACGGTGGCTGTAATAGAAAAAGGTAAAGAAAAAGCAGAGCAAGGTTTAGCACTATCTAAAGAGTCGGGTGATGTGATGCAGGAAATTCAGCAAGGCGCACAAGAAGTTGTTAATGCGATTGGGCAATTTACCAGTGAACTCAAAGCTAACGGCTAGATTAGTTACGTTCTTATTCTAAAGCGGGCACCTTTACCGGTACCCGCTCAACCTAACCCCCTCAATATTACTCTCGAAACACCCCTGATAATTTTAAATTTAACAACTATTCTTTATTAACCCATTAAATAACAAGTAATAAGTTTTTTCATTCCTATAAATGATAATAAATTGTTGCATTTTTGTTCTTTGTTCCTAATACTGGTGAACGCCAAGGCTGACAAGCCCTAGTATGAATACCTTAAATGATAATAAAATATTACGTACACAACATTAAGGAATTGTATGAACAACACTAAGCGCACACACACATTAATTAAACCAAGTCACCTAATTGGTGCTGGTCTTGCTATGCTAATGAGCTTTTCTGCTGCGAGTAAAGACTACAAAATTATATTAATTCACGGGTTACAAACTTCGCAAATAACCAATAAGTCGGGTAGTGATGTAATTAATGACGGTGAAACATATTGGCAATCGTACTGGAATAATCGTGCGGATGAGCGAATTGATTGGCCTGCTTATGAACGTATTGAAGATAAAATTGCTACCGATTGGGTGTGGCCAAAGTTAAAGCAAATTTCACGCTCTAATTTATGCAGTGATGGCTGTGTATTTGTAACACATTCAACAGGCGACTTAGTTGCACGCCATATTATTGATAACCAAGAAAACTGGTTAGAAAACACAGGCTTACAGCCGCTTAATATTGTTGCGACGTTTGATTTAGCAGGCGCGGGCGGTGGAAGTGAGCTGGCTGATGTAGCAGTTAGTGCTTTAACTGGCGCATCATGGAACTTTGCGGTCGATGCAGCACTCAAATGGTGGCTAGGGAGCGATGTAACCGAAGCTGTTGGTGTATTACACGATTTAAAAGTAAATAATGCCCGTAAAATATCGCCATTTCCTGATGCACGTACACCTAGGTTACGCTTTGTGGCAGATGGTAATGCCTATTTAGGTTTAACAGGTGGGTTTTTAAAAGGTAATGATGATTCGGTTGTAGCATCGCACTCTTCATGTGGTGCAAGTTCGGCTGGCTCGTTTGGAAGTTGTAGCAGCAGTATTGATACAGATGGCCATTTAAAATCGCAAGGTGACGCTGTCAGTAGCTTTATGCCAAATCATTATCCAATGATGATGAGTGACAGTTATAGCCATAACGAAATACATAACGCGCAGCGTAAAGGTAATGTCACAATAGCCATGAATAACGTAAATGTTGAAGGTAATAACCTAGGGTTTAATACGTTTGATAAAACTACAGGTAGTTGGTTTTGGAAAAAACAATATCGTTATATTAAGGATTCAAATAATTTAAGCGCATCAGCACTTATTTATAATGTGATTCCATAACATAGAAGGCGTGTAGTTATACCAATCTGCATAAATCTTTGATCAATTTAACGAATTAAATTCCACTATAACGTCGTTAAAAATTTTTATTTAGAACAACTAGATACAAAAATTTTTGCCTAGTTCTAGCGTAATTTTCTTAACGTTAAATAGACCCCATATATAAGCAGGTTGGTATTAAAAACTATACGCCTTATAAAAGATTGAAATATAAAAATGAAAAAATTTTATGTCGTTGCTTTAATTATTAGCACTATTTTATTCTCGCTATGGTTTACTGGTAAAAATGATGCTCATAAAGTTGCTGAGCCAATAAAACCACAGGTTAAACACAGCGCGAACGCAGCTGACTTATCGCCTGTAAAAGTGATCCCTATAGATGTGCCTAAAGCTAAAAAACCACAATCAAAGAAGCAAATTGCGTTTAATGAAGACCTAACAAAAGCAGCGCAGCAAGTGGTGATGCAATACGAAAGTGCACTTAAGTTTCCTCCTTATTCCCAACCTTTAAGTCCTTTAGATGAAGATCGATTAAAGCCAAATCAATTTTATCCTGTGTCGAGCCCCATAGGTGAAAGCGGCGATGCTTTAACGGTAAGTCTCAAACAATATCGTTTTGTATATCCAGAAGAAATAACAATAAAGGTAAGCGCTCAAGGGCTTGGTAAAGTGGTCGTTGAACTTGCAAATACTGATACAAAGGAAGTATTAAATACCCATACGGGCAATGCGCGTGAAGGTGAGGCAATTATTACATTTAAAGAAGATGAAGATTACCCTCGTAGTTTGCAGGTGTATGTGCAGGGCGATGTTGAGGGTAAAAAAGTACCTGTAGTTGCGCAAATTCAATATATGCCGCCAAGTGCTACTTTAACAGGTTTTGAAATTGCTTATGCTCAAAATGAAAACATGGTTATGCCAGCTAATTTAACGGTGATAAAAAGTGGTTTGTATCGTGTTAGGGCGAATTTATATAGTGGTGATACACCACTTGCCCATTTGGTATCTAAGGAACGCTTAACACAAGGGAGTCAAACCGTAGACTTAAAAGCTCATTGGTCAGTATTACCTAAGGGCGTTACCGATATGCGCTTAAGTGACTTTGTAATAGAAAGAATGTCGCCAAGCCCAGGTGAGCGTAACAGCTTTGGGAATAGTGAAATAAGCCATTTTGATATAAACGATTTCTCGTACGACAGTTTACAGCAGTTGCCGTATCAGACTAATGCACAAGAAAAGTTAAGTTTGGAGTTTTTACAAGGCCTAGCTGAGAGTTAAAAAGACAACGCAATGCTGAATTGGTAAATTTAAGGGGGTTGTACATAAATACAACCCCCTTAAATTTGTTAGCTTAGATATGTTAGCTTAGGTTTATAGTAACTACACTTGGCGCTTCTTGTTCATCAAGCTCATTAGTAACAGGCACTTTAGGAATGTCTGGCTTATCAAGAGCTATATCGCCACCATCAATGACTTCACCTGTTTGTAAGTTTTTAAAATCAAACAAATCAGCATCAGCTAAGTGTGAAGGCACGACGTTTTGCATTGCTGTAAAAATACTCTCAATACGACCTGGATGCTCAGCATCCCATTTAGCGAGCATTGCTTTTGTATGTTTACGCTGTAGGTTTTCTTGCGAACCACATAGGTTACACGGAATAATTGGATAACCTTGCGCAAATGCGTATTGGCTTATATCGCTTTCTTTACAGTATGCCAGTGGGCGAATAACCATATGCTCGCCGTTATCACTCATTAATTTAGCCGGCATACTTTTTAGTTTTCCACCGTAAAACATATTTAAAAACAACGTTTCAATCATGTCGTCACGATGGTGGCCAAGGGCTATTTTAGTTGCGCCTAACTCATTTGCTGTGCGGTATAAAATACCACGGCGCAGTCGTGAGCAAAGTGAACAGGTTGTTTTACCTTCAGGAATAATATCAGTAACAATGCTGTAGGTATCTTCTTCTACAATTTTGTATTCAACATTTAATTTATCAAGATACTGAGGTAAAACGTGCTCAGGAAAACCTGGTTGTTTTTGATCTAGGTTTACAACAACGAGATCAAACTTTATAGGTGCTACACGTTTTAAATGTTGAAGCATTTCAAGCATTGTGTAGCTGTCTTTGCCACCTGATAAACACACCATTATACGGTCACCTTCTTCAATCATATTGAAGTCCATAACGGCTTGACCAGTTTGGCGACGTAAACGCTTTTGTAGCTTATTTAAGTTAAATTGAGCTTTAGCTTGATCTGAGTGTGACAATTACGCCCCCTAGTAAAACAATACAGCAAAGTTATTTGCTAAAAATAAAGGGGCGTATTATACCCAAACCACCTGAATATGCGAGTTTAGGATGTAATTAAACACGGTATTTTTAGCAAGTAACATCCAGTTTGTTACTAGCTAAATTTTTAATTAATCTAGTTTCTTTGCCAACGGGCTTACGTAACCATCGGGCTTGAGTGCCAGTACATCGCAGTCAAGGCTATCAATTACATGCTCTGCTGTATTACCTACTAAAGCGGCACTTAAACCTGTACGCCCAACGGTACCAATAACTACTAATTCACTATTTAACCGCTTAGCTACATCAGGGATTACATCCTCTGGTAGGCCTTCTTCAATAAAACATTGCTCTTGGCTTAAATTAAACTCAGCAGCAAGTGCATTCGTTGATTCAATGTGGTGTTTTTTAACTGATTCGTTATAAAGTCCAGGGTTAAACTCAGGAATTTCGATTGCTATATTTATGGGCGTTGCAGGATAAGCATTAACTAAATTAAGCTTTGCGTTGGCAAGTTCACATAAAAATTGTGCGTCTTTAATTACCCGTTTATTAAGTGCTACATGTTCTTCGTTTTCACTAACCGCATTCACAGCAGCTAAAATATTTCCGTTTGCTGGCCATGCCATTTCTTTAACAAACAACACCGGGGCAGGGCATTTTCGTACTAAATGCCAGTCGGTAGGGGTGAAAATAACGGATTTAAGTGCACCATGTTGATGTGTGCCTTTAATTACTAAATCGTACTTTTGATCAATTACAGTATCGATTATGGCTTCATAAGGACGGTTATGCCAAACCACTTGGGTGTCAATATTTATATCTTTGTAAGGTGAAATCATATCGTTAAGCCATAGCTGGCGATCTTTTAGTACGGCATCACGCATTGCTTCGCGTTCATCGCCAGATAGCATCGTTGTCATTTCATAAGAGAAGTCGTAAACCGTCATGAAGGCGGTAATACTTGCGCCAGATTTTTTGGCTAAGTCTATTGAACGTGATAAACCGTGTTGATCGTCTTTGGTAGGGTCAATAACCGCAATAATGCGTTTAATAGTGTTCATATGCTACTCCATTTGCCTAACGGGTGTACAATTAGTGTAACGCAAATATAAAACAGTTAAAGGGGTAGCATATAAATTGTTGTTCTAAATCAAACTATTTAATTTAGCGAGGCTTAACGATTGCTGCCGTTTTAGCTAAGGCATCATTATCTAAAATAGTAATAAATTTACCTTCTACTTTAATTAAGTCGGCTTTTTGAAAACGGCTTAATAAACGGCTAATGGTCTCTACGGTAAGGCCTAAGTAGTTACCTATTTCACCGCGAGTCATGGTAAATCTAAATTCTTTGCGTGAAAAACCACGTTCACCAAAACGCTCTGATAAGTTATAAATAAAACTAGCTAAGCGTTCTTCTGCTGATTTTTTATTGAGTAATAACAGCATTTCTTGATCGTATGTAATTTCGCTGCTCATTAAACGCATAATTTGTTGACGAAGTTTTGGTAATTTACCAGCAAGTTCGTCAAGGGTATCGAATGGTATTTCGCACACCATTGACGTTTCAAGTGCTTGTGAAAAACTCTGGTGCGCCATTTTGCTTATCGCGTCAAAGCCTACTAAGTCACCCGCTAAATGAAACCCGGTTATTTGCTCATCACCTTGCTCTGATAATGTGTACGATTTAAATGAGCCAGAGCGTACAGCATAAATAGCCTGTAAAGGCGCGCCTGATTCAAATAGATAATCGCCTTTATGGAGTGGTTTTTTTCGCTCAATAATTTCGTCTAGCTTATCCATTTCTTGGCCATTGAGAGAAAATGGCAAGCACAATTGACTAATACTGCAGTTATTACAGCTAATAGCACAATTACCTTTAGCGCGACTTTGAGAGAAATCCATAATTTAATCCGTTTAAATTTTTATACACACGACTGCAAAATAACCATAAAAGGTTAATACTGCGAATAGGTTATTGTATCAGCTTGTCAGTTGCAATTATCAATAAGTAGATACCATACCAGATTATAACACTGCCCAATACAATTCGGGTCCAAGGGTGGTTAATAATACTATTTAGTTTTTGTGCGGTAACGCCTAACGTGATCATTGCGGGGAAAGTACCCAAAGCAAAACAAAGCATCACTAAAGCACCGTCTAAGGCACTTGGGCTAGTCATCGCCCATGTAAGTGCTGAGTATACAAGTCCGCATGGAAGCCATCCCCACAAAGCACCGTAACCTAGAGCTTTAAAAGGGGAGTTAATAGGCATTAAGTATTTATTTAGCTTAACAATGTGTTGCCACACTAAGGTTTTACCAATTTTTTCTAACCATTGCAACGTAGGACCCAAGCGCATTATATACACGCCGACTAGGAGCATAAAAATAGCTGCAATGAATGAAAGTGCTAAAGAAAAAGATGTGTTTTGCCTAGCAAATTGGCTGCTAATACCAGCAACAAGTGCACCTGCTGCCATGTAGCTCAGTGCACGCCCGGTATTATAGGCAAATGAATAGGTAAATGTTTTGCGTTTATCACTTGCAAGTTGTAATGAGCTTGCAATACCGCCGCACATGGCAATGCAATGACCGCTACCTATTAGCCCCATTAAAAATGCGCTGGTGTAAAGAGGATCAATCATTACTTTTGTTATGTTGCTCTTTGTCATCTTCAAACAAAATACTATGACCTTGCTTATTTAAATCCGAAAACTGCTCACTTTTTACGGCCCAAAAGAAAACGCCTATAGCAATAATGACAAACAAAATGGCAATGGGGATCAAAATGTAAATTATGCTCATAACTTTAATAGCCTTAGTGAATTACTAATCACAATAATTGAGCTGGCAGACATGCCAATAACAGCCATCCACGGAGCGACTAAGCCCAGCGCTGCCAATGGTAATATGGACGCATTATACAATAAAGACAGCGCAAGGTTTTGCTTAATAATACGTCTGGTTTGTTTTGCCACATTGAGTAAATGATCAATTGAAGCTAAATCGCTATTAAGAAGCACTACATCGGCGCTATTTTTTGATATGTCAGCACCGGTTTCCATTGCAATGGATAAATGCGCGCTGGCAAATACAGGGCTGTCGTTTACGCCATCGCCGACCATTGCTACAACTTCGTTCTGTGACGCCCATTGTTCAACGGCTGTTTGTTTATCTTGTGGCGAACATCCAGATTGCACACTTTCAAGGTTGAGTTGTTTAGCTACTTTTTGCCCAGCATCTGATGCGTCACCGGTTAACATATGACACGTTAAATTTTGCGATTGAAGTGAGTCTATAAGTTTATTAGCATCGCTTTTCACTTTATCAATAAAGTAAAAACGAGCAACAACCTGCTTATTTATATACAAGCTTGCTTGTGCATTTGATTTTTTGCTATTAAACCAACCACTTTTACCAATTGCATAATGATTGTTTGCATCTTGTGCGCTAATTCCCAGACCTGGATGCACTTCAACGTTATTAAGATTGTGGTGAGCAGGAGTAATTTCATCAAATGCGCTGGCGATAGGGTGCTCAGAATAACGCTCTAACATAGCTGCTATATCTAGCACTTGCGCTTTTGTGTATTGCTTATCGAGTATATCTACTTCATCAAGGCTAAATTTACCTTGGGTGAGTGTGCCTGTTTTATCAAAGGCAAATAACGTAATTTGTGAGAGTGTTTCGAGCACATGCGCTTGTTTTATTAATACGCCTTTACGGGTCAAGGTTGCAACCGCGCATGTAAGTGCGGTTGGTATGGCTAAACTCAAGGCACATGGGCAGGTAGCAACTAAAACCGAAATGGTGATCCAAAATGCGTGTTCAGGGTCAATTTGGTACCAGCCAATAGCTGTAAGTGAAGCAAATATAAGCAGGCACGCTATAAACCATTGCGCAACTTTATCTGTAATTTCAACCAGTTTAGGGCGTTTAGTTAATGCGTTGTGTTGCAAGCGGATAATTTGATTTAAAAGGGTATTTTGGCCAATTTTATTGATTTTTATTTCAATAACGCCGTCGTGGTTAACGCAACCGGCGTAGACATTGTGGCCGATAAATTTTGTAACGGGTTGGTGTTCGCCCGTCATCATTGATTCATCAACCGTAGTTTTACCCTTAATAAGCTCGCCGTCGGCAGGGATTGTTTCACCCGCTTTAATAAGTACTACGTCATTAAGTTTTAGTTTTTTGGCTGCAATTATAAGTTCTTCACCACTGTCGTTAATGGTGCGGGCTGTTAATGGCAATAATTTTTGTAAGTTGGCAGTAAATTCGCTCGCTTTTAAACGCGCTCTAAATTCAAGGTATTTGCCCAGTAACAGCAAAAAAGTAAACATACATACAGATTCAAAATAGACCTCGCCTACTTGCATAAATGTGGCGTAACAACTTGCACCAAACGCACCAAAAATAGCCAGCGATACGGGTAAATCCATATTGAGCTGTTTTGCTTTTAAGCCATTTATAGCATTGGTTAAAAAGGGCAGTGCGCTGTATAAAACAACCGGAGATGCAAGTATTAAACTTATCCATCTAAAGTACTGTTCAAAATTGCTATCCATGCCTGAAAACATGCCAAAGTACATGGCAAACGCAAACATCATTACTTGCATTGTCATTAAACCTGCAACACCTAAGCGGCGAATATAAGATTTTGCAGTTTGCTGTTTTTGTTGTGCTTCAATATCGGATTGAAATGGGTAGGCTTTATAACCAATTTTGGCAAGTGCGGTAATAATTTCACTCAATGGGGTGGTGGTTTTGTCCCATTGGATCATCGCGCGGTTGGTGGATGTATTTACATCAACCCGTTTTACAGTATTTAAGTTTAAGAGTTGTTTTTCGATAAGCCATGCACACGCTGCGCAGGTTATACCTTCAACACTCAACAATACCTCTGAGATATTATCGTTAGTGGCTATAAATTCGTCTTGAATGTCTTCGTTGTCATAACTTTTTATAAATGCGAGTTGCTCAGGTACCAGTTGCTCAACCTTGCCTGCGCGAACAGTTCGGTATTTATAATAATCAGTCATACCTTGATCAACAATATTTTGCGCAACTGCTTGGCAGCCAATGCAACACATTGGCTGGGCAATATCGTCAATTATAACGTTTGCGCTAAATCCGTTTGGCACACTTTCAAGGCAATGAAAGCAAGAGTGAGACATAGTAATGATTACTTATAGTTAGGAGTAACTAAAACGGTTTCAGCCGTCGGTAGAACAATGTTTTCTTTTAGTTTCCAGCTGCCATCAATTGGCTCAATAAATACAGAATATGCACCTGGCGTATACTTATCAAGTAATGCAGTAAATTCTTGATTGGCATTAGGTGTAAGTGTGGCCTCAAAGTCATGCGCTTTAATAGTACGGTGGTAAAACGAAAGTTTTAAAACATGTACGTTGCTACTGTCACCTTTTGTAAACTTAAAGCTTACACGCTCGTTGGTTACATTTAATTCGCCATGTAAGTAAAGTGCTTTTGCTTTTTCAAACTTAGTCAGTTCTAAGTTTATTGCTTTGCCTTTTTTGTAGTAGTCGTCAACAACCATATCTGGGCCGTTACCTATTGCCGTAATAAATAAGCTAATACAGCCAATAATGGCAACTAACGGAAAAAAGATTAAAAACCAAGGCCAAAAATTTTTATACCACGGAGTAGGTTGCATAGTGTCTCTAAAATTAGTTTAGGAAGCGTTATTTTATAGGAATTATACGTAAAAGACTAAAAAAAAGCCTCCGACTGGAGGCTTTTTTGATCTGGATTAATCTATTGAATTAAATAAATTAATTTATAAACATTTTATTAACCGCGTGCTTATTTATCTTGCGATAAACTGTAAACGTAGGCTGTTAATAAGTGAATCTTATCTTCACCTAAAATGTCTTTCCAAGCAGGCATTACACCAGCACGGCCGTGGTTAAGCGTTTCTTCAACAGCACGTTGAGAACCACCGTATAACCAAATGTTGTCAGTCAGGTTAGGCGCGCCAAATGGTAGGTTATGTGCAACCGACCCTTTACCGTCAGCACCGTGACATGCAGCACACATAGCAAACTTAGCTTTACCTGCGGCAGCATCTTTTTGGTTAACAGTACGACCAGAAAGGCTCAGCACATGTGCAGTCATTTCTTTAACGCCTTGCTCACCAAGAGCATCGCCCCAAGCTGGCATTGCAGCTATACGACCATTAAGCAGTGTTTCTCTAATTTTGTCTGGTGTACCGCCATATAACCAATCTTTATCAGTTAGGTTAGGGAAGCCGGTTCCACCACGTGCATCAGAGCCGTGACATTGCGCACAGTTTTGTGAGAATAAACGCTGACCAATTTCGATGGCTAATTGACCATCTGTTTGTTCATGTTTGTCACCATTTTCAAGAGCAACTTGCTGCGCTGCGTCACCTTCAAATTTAGAATTAACTAAATCTAAAACCGGCACTTGTGCAAGTCGATTAAAAATAGGACCAAAGCGTTCTTCTGCAGCTTCATACTCTTTATCAAGTTTAACAAAACGACCTTCTGCTTTGGCCTCTGCAACTGCTTTTTTAGATTCAGCTAAAGACGTAATACCTTGGTTAGAGCTAGTCCATTTACCTAAACCTTCCCAGTTACCTAAACCTGGGAAAGCTGCAAGGTAATATACTGACCAAATAAAAGTTGCGAAAAACATGTAAGTCCACCATTTTGGTAGTGGATTATTTAGCTCTTCAATGCCGTCAAATTCATGTCCACAGCTTTCACCTTCTTTTACGCCAGCATAGTTTTTTAAGTTCCAAACTAATAGGCCAAAGATGATGCATAAGCATGCAAGGGTTAATACAATAACCCAAATACTCCAAAAGCTAGTCATTTTTCAGACTCCTTTTCCTCGTTAGAGAGTGTGTTGTTATGTTTTTTTTCATCTTCAAAAATGGCATTAGCAGCGCTATCAAAACGATTTTTGCTACGCTTGCTGTATGCCCATACAACAATCACAATAAACAATACTAAAATTACCAGAGTCAAAATGCCTCTGTATGTTCCGTAATCCATAATAATTTACTTCAAGTGGGTACCAAGTTGCTGTAAATACGCGATTAGAGCTTGGATTTCTGTTGCGCCTTCGCCGTTATTCATAGCGTTAACTTTTTCAACATCAGCTTTAAGTTCTTCGTCGCTGCCATAACCTAGGCCCGGGTGTTTAGGGTTTTCTGGGTTAATAGCAAAAGTATCACGGAAAATTTGTAGTTTTTTCAGAGTCAGGCTTGTATCTACCTTATCCTCTGCTAACCAAGGAAAACCTGGCATATTCGACTCAGGAACCACAGCACGTGGGTCAACTAAGTGAGCATAATGCCAGTCGTCCGAGTAACGTTTACCAACGCGAGCAAGATCAGGACCAGTACGTTTAGAACCCCATTGGAAAGGGTGATCCCATACTGATTCGCCTGCTACAGAGTAGTGACCGTAACGCTCAACTTCATCACGAAAAGGGCGGATCATTTGTGAGTGACAGTTATAACAACCTTCACGTACATATATGTCACGGCCTTCCATTTCTAAAGCATTAAGAGGGCGTAGGCCTTCTACTGGTTTAGTTGTGTCGTCTTGGAACATTAGCGGAGTAATTTCAACTAATGCACCAAAGCTGATAGCAAAAACAGTCAGAATAGCCATAAGGCCAACGTTCTTTTCTACTATTTCATGTTTGTTTTGTGAATTTTTATTGCTCATCATCTCACTCCGTTATGCTAATTGTGCTTGCGCGTCTAACTTCAGAGATTCTTTCTCAGCTGAAATTGTACGGAAAACGTTATAAGCCATAACTAACATGCCTGTTACGATGAATACACCGCCTACAAAACGCATAATGTAGAAAGGATGCGACGCTTCTAAAGACTGCACAAAGCTGTACATTAATGTACCGTCGGCATTTACCGCACGCCACATTAGACCTTGCATTACACCAGAGATCCACATCGCAACAATGTATAAAACAACACCTACAGTGTGTAACCAGAAGTGGGTGTTAACCAATTTAACGCTATACATACGACCTTGCGCAAATAACGCAGGAATTAAGTGGTAAATAGCACCAATTGAAATCATAGCAACCCAACCTAGTGCACCTGAGTGTACGTGGCCGATTGTCCAATCTGTGTAGTGAGATAACGCATTTACAGATTTAATTGCCATCATAGGGCCTTCGAACGTAGACATACCGTAGAAAGACAATGAAACAACTAAGAAGCGTAGTACTGGATCAGTACGCAGTTTATGCCATGCGCCTGATAGGGTCATAATACCGTTAATCATACCACCCCAAGACGGTACGAATAGGATAATAGACATAACCATACCTAAACTTTGCGTCCAATCAGGAAGCGCAGTGTAGTGAAGGTGGTGAGGACCTGCCCAGATATATAATGAAATTAATGCCCAAAAGTGAACTACCGATAAACGGTATGAGTAAACTGGGCGACCTGCTTGTTTTGGTACAAAGTAATACATCATACCCAAGAAACCAGCAGTTAATAGGAAACCTACAGCGTTATGACCGTACCACCACTGAACCATAGCATCTACTGCACCTGCGTAGATTGAGTATGATTTAGTTAACGACACAGGCACTGCCATGCTGTTTACAATGTGTAGTACTGCAACAGTAATAATAAAGCCAGCATAGAACCAGTTAGCAACATAAATGTGCGACACTTTACGCTTGATTAAAGTACCAAAGAATACAATAGCGTAAACAATCCAAACCACAGCGATTAAAATATCGATTGGCCATTCAAGTTCTGCGTATTCTTTTGAGCTAGTAATACCAAGTGGTAATGTAATTACTGCTAATACAATAACTAGCTGCCAGCCCCAAAATGAAAAGGCGGCGAGTTTGTCTGAGAAAAGACGCGTTTGACAAGTACGTTGTACGACGTAATAAGACGTCGCAAACAGTGCACTAGTACCAAATGCGAAAATTACTGCGTTCGTGTGTAACGGACGTAGTCGAGAGTAAGTTAACCATGGTGTATCAAAGTTAAGTGCTGGCCAAGCTAATTGGGCAGCAATCAGAACCCCAATACTCATGCCAACGATGCCCCAAATCACTGTCATAATAGCGAATTGGCGTACAACCTTATAGTTATACTCAGTTTGTGATGCTACTGTTTGGCTCATTTTCTGGCTTCCGCTGCAATAAATGCGTTTAGAAATGAATTACCCACTATTAAAAGTGGGGCCTACTATTTTTCTCAAGCGTGTTACCTAAAACTTTCAATACATGAAAACTTCAGAAAAAAACTTGAGAAACCCTTATTTTTTGCGGGTGAAATGATAAATTTTTTGGCCTAAAAAAGATAGGTCAATTACATAAAATTATGACATCAATCAAACTTTGTGAGCTTGTTGTTTATTTTTTGATACAGTTTGTGCCTAATTTGGCCTAATAGTAACACTCGCACTTGTTATTTACAGTCACGATTATTAGTATTTGCTTTTCTTTAGTGCGAAATTGTTATGCTTATATATAGGTTAAGTTTATTCACTGTGGTGTTTTTTTTATTAACAGCGTGTGATTTTTCTAAAAATACAGATGAAAAATTTCTTAAAAATGCCCAGTGCGAAGCCAATTTGCCTTGTACTTTTTCAAATGATGTTAAAGTATGGTTAAGCGAGAAAACCCTTTCCCCCGAAACCCCATTTACTATCTTTAGTGACTTACCTGCAAACGTTACAATTGAAGATGCCAAGCTTAAAGGCATCACTATGTACATGGGTTACATTCCCCAAAAATTTAAAAAACATAATGATCTTTGGCAAAGTAATACTATGGTTGGTATTTGTTCAGAGCAAAATATGCTTTGGAATTTAGAACTAACCGTTAAAGATAATGCCACCTCTGTAATACAAACACTCAATTACTCTTTTTACGTAACGTATTAAAGTTGCGACTACAAACTCTTGTATACAGCTTACATTTTTGATGTGAGTTCGTTTTCTTATACATACGATTATTTGAGTGACAAGATCAATAAAATTGCCTTTTTAGGTTTTAATACTGACAAAACTTCAATAGTGAATAAGTGCTCTCAAAAAGTTCAACTTTAATTACGACTGAATAAAAAATCTAATCAAAAAACCTTCCAAAGAGGCTAAATAAGACTATTTAAGCACCAAGTATGCATAAATATGGTTATTAATTAACATTTAGTTTTGCGGTTTTAATAATGTGCTGTGATTAAGTTGTTAATTTGTCTGTTTTTGGTACGTAGCTCAGTTAATTACATTTGATTACAAAGTGAATCACTTTGGTTTCAGGTGTGTTTCTAATGTTTCCTTATCTTTTCAAGGCGTTGTTTTTAAAGTGTATTTATTAATTAACACTGAAACATAATGTAACCTATGTACCTACTATGGTTATTCCATTTTATTTCTTGATATAAATTGAGCTGTCGTTAAGTTTTCGTTCAGTTAAAAGCGCCTAAGTTGCCCACCTGACTCACTATTCTAATAAAAAGTGAGCATTACCAATAAAGGTAAATTTCCAACAAGTAGGGTTCTTTCATGAAAAAATCAACTCTTGGTTTAGCTGTAATCGCAGCATTTCCAATGTTCTCAAGTGTGCAAGTTTTAGCGGCTGACGAAGCAGCTACATCAATTGAAAAAATTCAGGTAACTGGCTCTCGCATTAATCGTACTGATATGGAAACATCAAGCCCAATCACAGTTATCGGTGATGACTTCATTGCAAAAAGTGGTTTCACATCGGTTGCTGACATACTTTCTACTCAGCCATCAGCTGCTGGTATTAGCTTAGGCGCTTCAAGTAATAATGGTTCAGGTGGTTCTGCGACAGTCAACCTACGTGGTATGGGCTCGCAACGTACACTGGTATTATTAAATGGTCGTCGTATGGTTTCTTCAGGAACCGGCGCAGATTCTTCTGTTGATTTAAATACCATTCCTGTAGCAATGATCAAATCTATAGAAATCTTAAAAGACGGCGCGTCTGCAGTATATGGCTCTGATGCTATTGCTGGTGTTGTTAACATCATAACAAAGAAAGATTTTGAAGGTTCAGAGCTTAACGTTGAAGGCAGCCGCACTACAAAAGGTGATGGCAATAATTACGGTGTTAGTTTATTACACGGAATGAATATTGCCGATGGCAACTTAGTTGTTGGTGCTCAATACTCAAACCGTGGTGAAGTAATTCAGTCGGATCGTCGTTTTGTAGAGCCTGGCGAGTCTTCATTTATTCCTGAAGGAACACTGGGCGGCAGAACTTACCAGGGTAATGGTGTTTTTGCAGATAGAACTACTTCATACGATTTCACAACATCAAGCTATGCTCAAACACCTAATGAGCTATACAGCTTATTTACTAGTTTTGACAAAGAGCTAGACTCAGACACTACATTTAATGTTGATTTGATGTATACACGTCGTGAATCTAACCAACAACTTGCACCACAACCAGCAAGTATTGATTTAAGTACTTCTAGCTTGGATTCAACTTACACAGATAGCTTCCGTGACGCAGATACAGGCGATCTTGCTGACTCTTTAGAGTACAGAAGAAGAATGGTTGATGCTGGTCCTCGTATTTATGAGCAAGAAACTGACACTTACCGTGTATCTGTTGCATTACAAGGTTTATTAGATAACGATGCAAGCTGGGATGTAAGTGCAACTTACGGTCGTAATGACTCAAAAGATAAAGTTCAAAACTCAATTAATGCAAGTCGAGTTGAAGAAAGCATTTATGCAAACCAAGCTCTTTGGTTTAGCGGTGATTCTTTAGATCGTAGCTTATTAACATCTAACGATTCAATTTATACTGAGTCAAACGAAGGTGGTAACGAGCAATTTATTCTTTCAGCTGGTTATAGCGCAGTCACAGAAAGTGATATTGGTTACGCAATCGGTGTAGAAAACCGCTTTGAAAGTGGTTACTACACACCAGATCTAATTACTCAGATTGGTGAGAGCACAGCTGCACAACAAGATCCAACTGAAGGTGATTTCTCAGTACAGTCTATCTACTTTGAAACATCTATGCCGGTATTAGAGACTGTTACCCTTGAAGGTGCTGCTCGCTACGATAACTACTCTACCTTTGGTGGCGAAACAACGTGGAAACTTGGTGCAACGTGGAATGTAACTGAAGAGTTTATGGTTCGTTCTGTATTAGCTACTGGCTTTAGAGCACCAAACGTATCAGAACTGTTTGGTGGTAACTCAGGTTCGTACGATTACCTAGCTGATCCATGGGGCAACGAACAAGATGCTCAAATACTTGTAAACTACACAAGTGATAACGATCTTAAAGCCGAAGAAAGTCGCTCTTTCACTTTTGGTATGGTTTGGGAAGTAGCTGACGGCTTATCAACAACTCTAGATTACTGGAAGTTTGATATTACTAATGCGATTACTCGCTTAGATGTTCAAAACGAAATGAATAGCTGTTTTGCAGGTGACTCAGAATCATGTTCATCAGTAAACATCACACAATCTGGTGACTTATCTAACCTAAGTTCAGCACTAACTAACGTAGGTTCTCAAGAAACATCAGGTGTTGATTGGAATATTAGCTACTCTGCAGATAACTATCGTATAAACCTTGATACAACTTATTTAATCAAGTTTGAAGAAGATGACATTAATTACACTGGCACTATTGATGGCAACATCGGTGGATACTCTAAAATTAAATCTAATCTATCTGTAAGCTACGATATAACTGATGCATTTAATGTGCTTTATAATGCACGTTTTCTCCGTGGTATGGACGGCGATTACTACGGTGAGTCGTTTAGCACAGATAACGTTATTTACCATGATATTTCTATGAGCTATAACATCAATGATGCACTTCGTGTTACCGGTGGTATGAACAATATCTTTGATAAAGAGCCAGAAGAAGTTCTAGGCGGCAATGATATGGGCACTGTTCCAGAAATTTACGATGTAGTTGGTTCTCGCGTGTTTGCAAGTGTAAACTACAAGTTTTAACTAGCACATTAATCTTATTAAGGCTCAGTATTTACTGAGCCTTTTTTATTGAACAAAATAAAGGAGACAAGTACACTAAAACGATATTTTAGAAGGAGAACTGATTGTTAAAACAAGATGAAAACTTATCTTTTGTCATTGAACCAGAACTAACTCCTCGTTCTGAACAGCGCATAGATCTGTATTTTTCTATCCCTAATGAAATGGGGATCAATCCGCAAACACTTACCGAAGAATCTTACTTTAATAACCACTTTAAATCACACTTAGCGTATAACGCTAACAATATACACTTGCCTTTAGTGCGAAGCCGTTTTGTTAGTAAAAACAAAGGTGAGCAACAAGATTACCGGCAAAACCTTAATTTATTTTGTTACCAAGTACGTTTAGCCCTTGATGCCGACATTAAAGACGCGTTAAAAATTGATGAGGCAGAAGATTTTTATAAACGGGCTAACGAGGTATATGAGCAAAGCGAAGGGCTTTTAAAAAAGCTACGTCGCTACACACCAGATGACGAAAAACTACTGCCATTTTTTACCAATGCCGATAACTATTTAAGTTGGCATGTTGAGCAATCTTTTTTAAAGCTTTTAGATGAAGGCCCACGTAGTAGCGATTATGCAAAAGAGCGTAACGATTTACTGCAGTTTTGTAAAAGCGAAAATACGTATCGAGCAGAGAAAAGCTACAACTCTGAAACCACTATGCAAGACGCAAATCGAATAACAAATAAAATGCGCTTGTTACAACGCTTAATTGAGCACGGCGTAATATTACAGCGTCAAACGCGGTTTCTTAACAGCTACCTTAAACGATTAGTTAAAGGCACTGTAACAGCTGTTATCATGGCATTTGTGATGGTTGTGATACTTAATGCCCGCTCAACGTTTACGGAAGTCACCGCGACGCTTATTTTAATTTTAGGAGTTATTTACGGGCTGCGTGAAATATTTAAAGAAGATATTACACGTATGATTTGGCGAGCCATTGTACAAGGGCGACCTAAGTGGCGATTTAGTTTTAAAAATAGTATTACCAAAGACAAAGTAGCGAGTCAGCTAATTTGGCTTGAATACATGCGCTTTAAGAAAATACCTAAAGAAGTGAAATCTATTTTTTCAAAACGTCGTCAACAAAATAAACAAGCTGCGCAGTGGTTACATTTTGCAAGTGAGACACGTGTTAGTGCGAAAGAGTTTTTGCCCGGCTACGATACACTACAGCACACGCTACAATTTAATCTTGCACCATTTGCACGTTATTTAAAGCGTGGTGAAGGGAAGCTATATCATTTAGACAGTAATAAAATTTCTAAGCAGGCTGTAGAAAGGCGTTATCAATTAAACATGGTACTTGTTCTAACAGAGGAAGATAAAACACTCTATCAACGCTATAAAATAACGTTAAATCGCAGTAAAATCGTTAATATTGAGCTTATCTACTCCAAAAAGTGAGTTTTATTAATTTAAAAAGGGGCTGATACAATCAGCCCCTAATATTTGGTCACTTTATTTATTAGCTAAGCCATGTTTGCTATATAAAGTTACTTTGTCTGATACTAGTGTGATCTCGATATTTTTTGCTTCATCGCCCCATATACAGTTAGTATGCAGTGTTTTTTCAACACAGTTATCAGCACTGCCTAAAATAGTTTCAACTTCAGTCTTATCCATGCCTACTTTAATTTTTTCATAATTTTCAAGACTTACCTTAGAACAAGCCGCAAGGCTTAATGTAGCTGCGATGATAAGGAGTTTTTTCATTGTTATATCCTACTTAATATTAATGTTTGAATTTTCTGATCTGGACAATCATGCCCATTCGTGGATGGTCAAAGTAATGTACTTCACCACTAATTACACGTCTAAACTGAGAAAAACGGGCTGACTCTATATCGCCGTTTTCTAGCTTTTGGCTAATATCAAAATTAGCTGTTATGTATAAATAATGTCGTAAATGTATTTTAAATAAACCGTCTAGTTCCCATTCTGCTTTTGATTGATCTGGGTCGTTAAATAGCGCCGGTTGTGAATTTAATAAACTTACAAAATCAGGGTTTGAATAGCTAGGTGTTACATTGGGTTCATTTTTAAGATGCTTACCCGCTATTAAATGTATGCTTGGGGCGCGTGACTTACTTGCGCCTTCAAAGCGCCAGCCAGTATGTAGGATAGGTGTTAAGCCTTTGCGGTCCAGTTGCCTATACTGCGCTTTAAATTGCAGCTGTTGCGGCGCTAATAAATAAGTTTGCTGCATATCATCTTTAGCGGGTGCTAAAGGCGTTACAGGTAGCTCATCGTAGCTTTGTAGGTAGTTAATACTGTTGTCACATACACCCGATTGCGGGTTTGAATTAACTAATGAATCAGTAAAAGTGCGTTTTTGAAAACGCTCATCGCCATCTATGCAGGCCTGCATTGCTTGTTCAGTGTAAAGAGGGGTCAGTAAGTCTAACGTATTTTTATCTTCGATAGCTTTGTGCTTAAGGCTAAAGTCTTCTTGTAAATACGGGGCAGGGCGCTGTTTAAATACAAGCACCTCAACCTCAAACCAGCGTTCTGCAAATGCAGTGCTGCTAAATAAGCAGCATAAAACAATAAGCGATTTTTTTAGCAACATTAATGGCTAACCTTTTTTTCGAAATCTGCAATCATTGCAGTGACCATTTTTAAGCGTTCGCGGGCATTTGCCTCACTAATTGCAAAGCGCAGTTTATTTGCGCCATCCATTTTGTACACCTTAGGCGCACTTTGTATCAAGCCAATGATGAAGCTAGGGTTAACCTTGGTATCTTGGCTAAACTCAAAGTAACCACCTTTTGGGTTTGCCTCAATTTTAGTTATACCTAAATTACTAGCCTTCATTTTTAATAATTGTAGGCTAAATAGGTTTTTAGCCGCATCAGGTAGTAAACCAAAGCGGTCTATTAGTTCTACCTGAAGTTCATCCATATCATCAAGGTTAGCACAACTTGCAATGCGCTTATACATACCCAAACGTGCATTAACATCGTGTATGTAGTCATCAGGTAATAATGCAGCCAGTTTTAAATCTACTTCGGTTTGTTTTTGAAGTAGGTTTTCAAGCGTTGGCTCTTTACCTTCGCGCAGCGCATTTACTGCTTGTTCGAGCATTTCCATATACAAACTAAAGCCGATGGTTTGCATTTGGCCTGATTGATCATCGCCAAGTAGCTCACCCGCACCACGAATTTCTAAATCGTGTGTAGCGAGGGCAAAACCTGCACCTAAATCTTCTAACGATTCGATTGCTTGTAAGCGTTTACTCGCATCTTTAGAAAGCGCTTTAGGATCACCTGTTAGTAAGTAGGCATACGCTTGATGGTGGCTTCGCCCAACTCGTCCACGTAATTGGTGTAACTGGGCAAGGCCGAGTTTATCTGCTCTGTCCATGATAATGGTATTAGCCGTAGGCACATCAATACCGGTTTCGATAATCGTGGTACATACCAGCACGTTGTATTTTTGATGGTAAAAGTCAGTCATTATTTGCTCAAGCTCTTGCTCGCGCATTTGGCCATGGGCTGTAGTCACACTGGCTTCAGGTACCCATTCACTAATTTCTTGTGCAACACGCTCAATAGTTTCTACGTTGTTATGTAAAAAGTAAACTTGGCCACCGCGTTTAATTTCTCGCAGTACCGCTTCGCGTATTAGTTCTACATCGCGTTGGCGTACAAAGGTTTTTACCGCTAAACGTTTAGCCGGTGGCGTTGCGATTATCGATAAATCGCGCATGCCGCTCATGGCCATGTTGAGTGTACGAGGTATTGGTGTTGCAGTCAGTGTGAGTATGTCTACATCGGCGCGCAGTGCTTTAATTTTCTCTTTTTGGCGAACACCAAAGCGATGTTCTTCATCAACAATTAACAAGCCTAAATCGTTAAATTTAATGTCTTGCTGAATAAGCTTATGCGTACCAATAACTATATCGAGCTTACCATTGGCCATTTTTTCAAGTGTGTCTTTTTGCTCTTTAGTGGAGTTAAAGCGCGAAAGTACACCTACTTCAATAGGAAAATCAGCAAAGCGGTCTTTAAAGTTTTCATAGTGTTGTTGAGCCAGCAGGGTGGTGGGCACTAAAATAGCTACCTGCTTATCATCGTTAACTGCTACAAAAGCAGCGCGCATGGCCACTTCTGTTTTACCAAAGCCTACGTCACCACACACTAAGCGGTCCATGGCTTGTTTTGATTGCATATCACCTAATACGGCTTCTATGGCGTTGCGCTGATCGTCTGTTTCTTCAAACGGGAAGCTATCGCTAAATTGGCGATATGCAGGGGCGTCTAGGGTAAATTTATTACCAGGTTTTGCTTGGCGCTGAGCATAAATGTCGAGTAATTCAGCGGCGACATCGCGAACTTTTTCAGCCGCACGTTTTTTTGCTTTTTCCCACGCATCTGAGCCAAGCTTATGCAGCGGGGCGCTGGCTTCTTCACCGCCAGAGTATCGACTCAGCATATGCAATGCAGATACTGGCACGTACAATTTAGCTTCACTTGCGTAAGTAATTGTTACAAATTCAGTAACTACACCTGCAGCATCAATTGTTTGCAAACCTTGGTAACGCCCAACACCGTGATCAAGATGCACAACAGGTTGACCTTCCTTAAGCTCGGCTAAATTACGAATTAGCGCATCTTGGCTGGCTTCGTACTTGTGCTTGCGGCGTCTGCGCTGAGATACTTTTATGCCAAGCAGTTCTTGCTCGGTAATAATAGAAAGGCTTGGTTTAGTGCCAAGTACGACACTTTGCTCGAGCGGACTTACTATTAAGCCTACGTCACTTGAACTTTTTATAAATTGTTCGAGTGTTTCAAATTCTTTAAATTTTAAACCGCTTGGTTTTAAAATGCTCAGCAATGATTCGCGACGACCGTCCGATTCAACACTGAGTAATATGCGGCCTTTTTTCTTTTTTTGCTCTGCTACATAATTTATAAACGCGCCATAAGGTTCATGCTGTTTATGATCAATACGAATGGCTGGCAGCTCGCTAACGCTTAAGTTTTTATTGCCCGCTTTAGTACCAAGCTTTGCAAGGGATAATCTAATACGTGCAAAATTGCCTAAATTAGAAAACAGCTCTTCAATTGGCTGATAAAGCGCATTGGGTTCAAGTAATGGACGAAGTGGGTCAACTCTGCGGTTTTCATAGCGTACATTTACATCGTGCCAAAAGTTATCTGCGGCATGCTCTAAATCACCCAGCTGCATAACGGTTGTTGTATCTGGCAGGTAGTCAAAAATAGTCGCGAGCTTTTCAAAAAACAACGGCATGTAGTATTCAATACCTGCAGGCCAGTTACCTTTGCTTACTTGCATGTATACTGAATCTTGCTGCGAGCTTGCGCCAAATTTTTCACGGTAGCTTATTCTAAAACGTTCAATATCAGCGTCGTTAGTAGGAAATTCATGCGCTGGAAGTAGCTCAATTTTATCTACTTTTTCATCAGAGCGCTGTGTTTCTACATCAAATAAGCGAATGCTATCGAGTTCGTCATCAAAAAAGTCGAGTCTAAATGGGTGTGGGCTACCCATTGGGTATAAGTCAACGATAGAGCCGCGTATAGCGTATTCGCCGTGCTCCATTACTTGTTGAACATTTAAATAACCAGCTTGCTCTAAGTTATCACGAAAGTTATGTGTGTCTAGTTTGTCGCCTACTTTAAAGTTTATTGTTGAACCGTAAATAAATGAGGCCGGGGCTGTGCGCAACATTAAAGTAGATACAGGCACAATTAACACACTTTGTTGTTCTTTTTTTAAGGTGTTTAAAGTGGCCAAACGGGCTGAAATAATATCTTGATGGGGAGAAAAATGATCGTATGGCAGAGTTTCCCAATCAGGAAATACCATGACTGGGTTATCGGGTAATAAATATTCTAACTCTGTTTCAAGGCGCAGTGCGCTTGGCGTATCCGGCGTAACAATTAAGACTAAGTTATCTTGTTGTTTAACGCCTTCAGCAATAGCAATACTTAAACCACTTCCGCTTAGCTGGCCCCATTGAATTTTATCTTTATGAGATTTTACCCAAGGCAAGGCTGCCCATTGCTCAAACGCCATTTATTACTCCATTTATAGTTGGCTCTTAGCAAGTAAGAGCCATCTTGAGTTAAGATTACTTAGTCTCGGTATATTTTTGTTAGGTCTTTATAGTGATCAATTCGTCTATCACGTAAGAAAGGCCAGATACGTCTTACGTTTTCTGAGCGTTTTTGATCAATTTCTACTACTAAAATTTGCTCATCAGTATTATTAGCCTCTGCTAATAGTTCACCTTGTGGGCCTGCAATAAACGAATTGCCCCAAAACGAAATACCATCGCTTTGCGCACTAGGGTCACTTTCATGGCCAACGCGGTTACAGCTAATTACCGGCACGCCATTGGCAACAGCATGGGCACGCTGGCTAATAACCCACGCATCTTTTTGACGAGTTTGCTCAGCAATGTCGTCGTTAGGATCCCAACCGATAGCGGTTGGGTAAATTAATACCTCAGCGCCAGCCATTGCCATTAAACGTGCAGCTTCAGGAAACCATTGATCCCAACATACTAGCACGCCTAATTTACCCACTGAGGTTTGAATAGGCTCAAAACCGATATCACCTGGGGTAAAGTAAAATTTTTCGTAAAAACCTGGATCATCAGGAATATGCATTTTGCGGTATTTACCTGCAATACTGCCGTCTTGCTCTAATACAACCGCAGTATTGTGATAAAGGCCCGTAGCGCGTTTTTCAAATAAAGACGTGACAATAACAATGCTTAGCTCTTTAGCAAGCTCACCTAAGGCATTACTGCTAGGGCCTGGAATGGTTTCGGCTAAATCAAATACGTCAACATTTTCGGTTTGGCAAAAGTAGAGGCTTCGGTGTAGCTCTTGGAGTACAACCAGTTTTGCACCTTTTTGAGCGGCTTCACGAATGGCACTTATTGATTTTGCCATATTGTCCTGAGCGTTATCGGTATTGCTTTGTTGCACTAACGCAACGGTTAATTTTGCAGGGCTTGTCATTGTGCTGCTCCAGCTAAAAATCCACGAGGTAATTGCATTGTAATACAGTGCAGGCTGCCAAATTGTTCAATAATTGGTTGGCAATTTACGCCAATAATCGTGTGTTGTGGGTATGCTTTTTGAACTTGCGCAAGAGCACCCTCATCATTGGTATCATTATACGTTGGCACAAGCACAGCATTATTAATAATTAAGTAGTTAGCGTAGGTAGCCGGTAAGCGTGTTTGCTCATCGTCATAAGCGGCTTTTGGCCACGGTAACTCAATTAAGTTATATGGGGTGTTATCGGCAGTTTTAAAGGTTTTTAGTTGTTTTTCCATCGCATCAAGTGCGCTAAAGTGCTCATCAGTTTTATCGTCACACTGCACATATACAAGGGTATTATTTGGTGCAAAGCGCACTAAAGTATCAATGTGGCTGTCGGTGTCATCGCCCGCTAAATAGCCATGTTCAACCCATAAAAAACTGGTCGCGCCTAAGTGCTCTTTTAAAAGTGCTTCAATATCATTTGGGTTTAAATCAGGGTTACGGTTTTTATTAAGCAAACACTCACTGGTTGTTAGCAACACACCGTGCTCGTTTATTTCAATACCGCCACCTTCAAGTACCATATCGAGCGCTTGATATTGGTTGTTTGTGCTACTTAGCTCTTTTACCAAAGTACAATTAATTTGATTGTCTAATGCACTTTCAAACTTATTGCCCCAACCATTAAAAGTAAAATCATATACTTTTAATTGCTCTGGTGAATCAATAGCGGCGCAAGTAAGCGGACCATGATCGCGCGCCCAGGTATCGTTAGTAGGCGTTACTACAAAATGAACACGATTAAGAGAGACGTTAGCACTATTTAGTAATGCTGTAATATGCACTTTTAAGGCACTGTTATGCGCCACAATAACAAGCTGTTGCTGCGTTGTTATGTGTTTAGCAAGTTCAATATATACAGGTTCTACACGCGCTAAGTTGTCGGCCCAATCGGTGTCTTTGTGAGGCCATGTAAACATGACAGCGTCTTGCTCGGCCCATTCTGGTAAAAGTCTAAAGTTCATGAATTTTATATACTAATTAAGATGGCGCTAGTTTAGCATTTTACATAAAGATGTCAGCTAATTATCACTGTTTAGGTCGCCTTGGTTTTGATCAAGTTCTTGACGTTTTTTAAGTTGGCGGGTTTGAGCATGTAAACTCGCTCTAACAATAAGTTCTTGGTCTGTGGTTCTAATTGCGGTAAAGAGCATAGTGTATTGGTAGTGTTCGCTATCTTGTTTTTCTACTGCCACAACTTCGGTGTAACAATAAACCGCAGAGGCCTCGTGGTGCAAAAACAGTTTGGTTCTAAATGCTTGGCCAATTGAGTGTACTTCGGGTGATGTAAAACGAATACCGCCACCGCCGTAGCTATCACATTGTATTGCGTTATCTTGGGCTTGTTCTGAGGCCAAAATATGGCTCATTATTAAATCTATTTTACGTGACTGCGCTTGTAAAAAAGTAGCTAGCTCTTGTGCTATATCGCCTAAGTTACGCAGTGGGCGTAACGAGCTTTGCTCAAGCTCACTTACTTCATTTGCTAATCTAAATAGTGGGGGAATGTCGTCTTCAAGCTCAAGCTGCGATTTAGGAACTTGTCCGTTTGATACGGGGAATAAATTTACTCTTATACTTTCATTAATTTGAAAGTACTGCTCAAACTCACCTAATCTTTCACTATTCATTATGTTCTCCACCACGTATTTATTTAATAGTAGCGTTGTGAGTACTAAATTGCTAGCAGATAAAATAACGCATAGCGGGCTAAATGCTTTGTTTACATTCAATTTTTAACATACTAATTATGAAAATAAATACACTAAGACATATTTAGGGTTAGTTACAAAAAAGCGGCCAATGTCATCCTAACATTGGCCGCTTGGGTATTGATTCATCAGCGTGTACTTATTTAAGTAGAGCGGCTAATTCATGTAAATCTTTCACAACGTGATCTGGTTTTTTAGCTAATGGGTAAAGTGCTTTACCTGGGCGTGCTATAAAAGTGGTTTGTAAGCCAGCTTCTTTTGCACCAGCAACATCCCAGCCATGGGCTGCAACCATCATTGCTTCATTTGGTGCTACGTTTAGCTTTTTAAGTACCCACTCATACGCACGTAAGTCTGGTTTGTAAATTTTAATATCTTCAATGCTGTAACGCGCATCAAAGTAAGACATTAAACCAGCGCTTTCAAACTGTGCCTTTACACCTTTGTTTGAAGAATTTGTAAGGCTTACTAACTTATAGCCCTGTGCTTTGAGTTTTGCCAGTCCTTCTTTAACATCGCTGTGTGGAGGAAGTGTTAAAAGAGGCGTAACAATAGCTGTTTTAGCTTGTTCACTTGTAATATCAATGTTGTTGTTTTGGGCAACCATAAGAAGTGACGCCACACCGATTTGCCCAAAGTCGTGATAACTACCGCTTACAGTATCTACTAATGAATGGTGCAGCATAGTTGAAAACCACAGTGGTAATAAATCTTCACGTCCGCCTAGCGCTTTACCAATAGAAGTACGCATTGACGTTAAATCAAGTAGGGTTTCGTTTACATCAAAAATAAGCACTTTAGGTTTTGCTTGTTCTTTTGGTTCATCAGCGACTGCATAACCAGATACAAGGCTTGTGCCCACAAGTAGTGAAAGAGTAAGTGTTTTTAACGATTTTAAAATAGACATTAATTATTCTCCGATTCAAGTGCTGTCATGACATCAATAGGTTCTGCGCGTAGGGTGTAATCTTCGCTTAAAAATGCGTATGTAATAACACCTTCTTGGTTTATCACATAGGTGGCCGGTAGCGGTAATTTAAAGCTTTTATCGCCGTAGTAGTGTTCAAAATCAATACCAAATTGTGTATATAACGCTTGAATACGCTCATCAAGTGTAAACAATAAACCAAATTGCTCAGCTACTTTATTGCTCACATCGCAAAGCACGTCAAATTCAAGGTCGTTTTTTTGTGCAGTTGAGAGAGTTTCATCAGGTAGTTGTGGTGATATTGCGATTAACTGAGCACTTTGAGTTTTAAATTGTGGTAAGTAGTCGTTAAGTGCTTTTAGTTCTAAATTACAATATGGGCACCAGCCACCACGGTAAAAGCTAATGATTACCGGGCCTTTTTTTAATAAATCTGCAAGCTCAATGTTTTCGCCGTTATGGTTGGCTAAGCTAAAGTTTTCTACTTTTTGACCAATTTGTAATGCATTGTTTTTAATATGCTGTGCAATTAGCTCTTCGTTTGTAGTGTTCATTAATGCTAAAACATCAGCCGGCAATTTGGCATCTTTTTGTACGTTATAGGCATCTATTTGCGCTTTTAAACTCATGATTGAACCTCAATAATTAGACTATATGCAATTATAGTGTTTTATATATTTAAATAAACATTGCAATACTGAAAGCTTCATTCGAAAATATTAAACATTGAAAAGTGCACAATGGCATCTTTATGTATAATTTAAGCGACCTAGAAACATTTATAGCTGTAGTTGAAAATAAGGGCGTGCTTGCTGCTGCCCGCGAGCAGCGTTTATCGCCTGCAACGGTGAGCCATCGCTTAAGTAAACTAGAGCGTGAGCTTGCTACAGTACTTGTTTTTAGAGATAGCAGGCGAGTACGCTTATCTCCCGCAGGTGAAATATTTTATACGCGTGTGGGGGCTATAATAGAAGCTCTTCACGATGCTGAGCATAGTATTGGCGCGCGCAGCTCATCGGTGAGTGGTTTACTACGCGTGACCATGCCGCCTTGGGTTTTTTCAAAATACGTAATGCCTAAACTCAATGAGTTTGAGCAAGCTTACCCTGAACTAAAGCTTGATTTTTTAATAACGGATCATTTTGTAAATGTGGTTGATGACGCGCAAGATGTTGCAATTAGGGTGGGAAAATTAAATGACTCAGGATTACTTTCTCGTAAAATCGTAAACAATAGTCGCATACTGTGTGCAGCCCCTAGCTATATAGAAAAGTACGGCATGCCTGAAAATTTAACGCAATTGAGTGAACATTATTGGGTTTGCCTGCCGTGGCAACGCCAGTTAAAGCTTTTTGACGAACACAAAAAAATACATACCTTTAATGCTAAAACTCGTTTTACTATTTCAAACTCCGATAATATGACACAAGCTGCTATTGCAGGTCATGGTATTGCTATTAAGTCAAAAATAGCGATTAATGAAGATCTTAAAAACGGTATTTTGGTTGAAGTTATGCCAGGGGTAATGGCACAAGATGATGCACCGGTTTGGTTTTTACGTCCGCAAAATAGTTTAACAACCCGCAAAACCGATGTATTTTATGATTTTATGAAATCATTATTTTTGAGCTGCGAATAAGCGTTTAAATGAGCGTTTTACTCCAGTTAAAAAAAAATAACCAGTAAGCTCTGCAAGCAAGGCAACAATTATGGCTGCAACAATGGCGGCTATAATAGAGTCTTTTTTCAAAATGATTTGACCTTCAAAGCGTTGCCATACTTGTTGCTTTATATCGCTCATGCCACTGATCATAGTAAATATATACGGAGATTTCTCAAACCTATTTACGGCTATCTGTAAATCTTGCTGTCGCTCGTAAAGAGTACTGATATTACTTGCCCCTTTGTTCACAATTTCATCACCAATATTTTGATAGTGTTTTATTAGCTTATTTAAATCATTATTGAAATACTTAGCTGCATCGCTTTTAAAAGGCGCAACGGCATTATTAGCTTCAATTAATTGGGCTGATAGTGCTTGGCCAAAATCGCTTACAAATGCAGGTATTTGCACTCCAAGTAGTAAACCGAATGCAAAGAAACTAAGTCGTATATAATCTAAAAATTTACTCATTTATCTTCCTATGCATTTAAATAACCCAGAATTAACATTTGGGCTTGTTTTTATGTCAAAAACTCGTAATCTAATGGAGCGTGTTGACCTTTGTGGATTGAAATTTGTTCAATCTAGGTACGATTTAATCGCGGCGCGAGGTTTGTAACCTAGCGGGCTAAGTCAAAACCGAGCAACAAAGAGTTAATCGTCCCTAGAAAGAACCCAACGGGCAGCGCATGTTTGGCATTTATGCTGCGTTATCACCTATTTATGGGGAATAACCACACTACATAGGCTCTGCCTTGCCTAAATCCCAAACGTACTGCTGCAAATTCAACCACGAAAGGCCAACACGCCCTAATAATAAAAATAACAACAGGTGGATGTTAAGGATGACGAAAAAAGTAAAGTTCACGTCAACATTTGTTGATATTTCTAAACAGCTCAAACGTTTTGTATCGCGCATTGTTCAACCCGACGATGTAGAAGATATTGTGCAAGAAACTTTTGTAAAAAGCTATGAAGCTGATTTAAAACAAGACATCCAGTTTACCCGCAGTTATATGCTAAAAACAGCAAAACATCTAGCACTCAACCATATAGCTAAGTGGGACAACAAATTTAATGATTCGTTAGAAAATGATAACGAATTACCCGTATTACTCAAATCAATGAAGCTCGAAGACGAATACACATCTAAAGAGCGTTTTTTACTTTTTTGTAGAGCTACTGAGCAACTAAGCTCATCGATTCGTAAATGCTTTATATTAAAAAAAGTTTACGGTATGAGCCAAAAAGAGATAGCAGACCAAATGCAGTTAAGCCAAAGCACTGTTGAAAAACACATTGCCAAAGGATTGTTACAAACCATGTTGTACATGCGTGAACATGAGCAAAGCCCTCAAACGAACCCTAAAGCTCAGGCACATCCTATATCAGTTAAGAGGGTCGCAGAATGAGTAATGTTCATCAATTTAATTCAAAAGATTTAATCTTAGAAAAGTCATGTGATTGGATAAGCGCGATTGATCGTGGTTTAACTGATGATGAAAAAGAGCAATTTAAATTATGGATGATGCAAAGCACCGCACATCAAGACTCTATATACGAGCTTGCTCAGCTTTGGGATGAGCTTTCAGTATTAAACGAATTAAGTCATTTATTTCCTCAGCGTAACAATACTAAAGCATCAAAAAATAAGTGGATGTTTTCTTACTCAATTGCAGCGAGTTTGTTTGCAGCGTTAATGGTATGCAGCTACTTATTAATTAACTTAGAAAATGGCTACAACCAAGAGCTTGCAAAAGTTAATTACACTAAAATTTACAAAACAAAAGTAGGCGAGCAAGCAACGTATGTATTGCCAGATGGCACCATAGTGCAGCTTAATACTAATAGCTTACTAGAAGTTGCTTATAGCAAGGGCCGCAGGCAGTTATTACTCAGTCGTGGGGAAGGGCGCTTTAATGTAGCAAAAGATGCCACGCGTCCATTTAGTGTTATGGCTGGTGATAAAAGTTTTACCGCGTTAGGCACGGTATTTAATGTACAACGCAATACTTCATCAGATTTAGAACTGGTGGTTACTGAAGGCAAAGTGATGATCACTGATCCAAGTGTAGCGGTTGATGCAAATGACTTTAAAGATTATCAACTTGCAGATAATAGCACGCAAAAAATTCGTCAAATTAATGCCAATATTGTTACCTCAGGCGAAAAAGCAGTTATTGAGCAAAGTGTTACAAAGCCAATTACGCAGCTTTCAATGAACGACGTACAACGCGATTTGGCATGGCAAAACGGGATGCTTATTTTTAATGGAGAAGAGCTAAGCGATGCTTTAAATGAAGTAAGCCGCTATACAGCCACACGTTTTGAGCTTTCATCAGCTGAGCTTGCCAGTATTAAAGTGGCTGGAGTATTTAAAGCCGGTGACGTTGAAGGTTTACTTGAGAGTTTACAAACTAATTTTTCGATTGATCATGAGCGTTTAGGTGAGCATGTAGTAACGCTAAAACACCATACAGAATCATAAGTAGACGTTATGCAAATCAAACTAATGTTAGATAAAGTTGCATCAATAAAGATTGAACGTAAAAAAAACATTAAAAAAAAGAAACAAAGCCATAGAGGATTTTTGTTTGTCAGCTGTTTATATAAGTTGCGCAGTAACCAAACGCATTTATTGAGTGGATTTAGTGTGCTTGCACCGGCTATTTTTAGTTTAAGTGTACAAGCAGCAACACAAACCACTGGGCAAATGGTGCAATTTGATATAAAAGCGCAGCGAGCAGACAAAGCCTTAATTGAATATGCTAAACAAACAGAGCAAACCGTGGTGTTTTCTTATGAGTTGGCAAAGCAGTATGACGCAAATTCAGTTTATGGATTTTACACTCAGCTAGATGCTCTAGAGGCATTATTAGGTGGGACTGAACTCGATGCGGTTGTTGATCAAAATGGTTTACTGAGTATAAAACTCAAACAAATCAACAGGAATGATAACAACATGATGAAGCTTTCAGCGGTCAGTGCAGCAGTATTACCAGCTTTACTTGCAGTAAATTCGCAAGGTGTAAACGCAGCAGAAGAAGTCGCTCAAGAAAAAATTGAAAAAATTGCTATTGTCGGTAGCCGTGTAGCAGGACGTTCAGTTGAAGATTTACCCGTTCCAGTAGATATCCTAAGTGCAGAAGCGCTTGAAAATACGGGCCAAACAGAAGTTGGTCGTATGCTACAGTCTATCGCCCCTTCATTTAACTTTTCAAGCTCTGCAATTAGTGATGGTACAGATGCTTTAAGACCTGCGACACTTCGCGGTTTGGGCCCCGATCAAACATTGGTGTTAATTAACGGCAAACGTCGTCATCAAGCAAGTATTATTCATATTAATGGCTCTGTTGGGCGTGGTACCGCAGGTACTGACATGAATGCAATTCCAGCCTCTGCAATTAAACGCATTGAAGTATTACGTGATGGCGCTGCTGCTCAGTATGGTTCTGATGCAATTGCAGGTGTTATTAATATTGTGCTCAAAGATGGTAGCGAAGGTGGTAAAGCGGCTATTAACTACGGTCAATATTCTGAAGGCGATGGCGAAACCATTAACCTTGATTTTAATAAAGGCTTTGCGCTAGGTGATGACGGTTATTTAAATACAACTATTAATTACCGTGACCGTGCACCGACTAACCGTGCCGGTTTACATGGCTCTTGTCAGTTTTATGGTTGTACAGAACTAAGTGACGGCACTTTACTTGCTGGCGATCCGCGTGAGCTGACAGCCGATCGTGATACCTTTAGAATTGGTGATGCTGACTCTCAGCAGTTTGGTTTAACAATTAATACCGGTTACGAGTTAGGTGATGGCGAGCTTTACGGCTTTATTACTTACTCAACACGTGAAAATGAGTCGGCTGCATTTTTCCGTCATAATGCAAATGCAGGTGGTAACCCAGTACTACAAGATAACGATGCGACGATTCCGCTAGGTTTCTTACCAAAAATCAACACAACTATCGACGATATCTCGTACAATTTTGGTTATAAAACTGAATTTGATAACGATGCAAGCCTTGATTTATCTTACACCTATGGTGAGAACAGCATTGATTACACTACAAGTGACACTATCAATGCCTCATACGCTAACTTTTTACGTTATGACCAAGGTTTAAGTGCAGCTGATATTCGTACAACTATTCCACGTGAAGCTTACGCTTACGGCATGGAATTATCACTGCAAACAATCAATATTGATTTTACGCAAAACTTTGATGATTATTCGTTAGCGATGGGTGCTGAAATACGTACTGATGAATACCGTATTTTAGAAGGTAATGAATATGCGTACCGCGATTACGACACATTAAATGGTGTAAGTATTTACAGCGGTTTAAGTGGCGGTGTTGGCTCTGAAGATGCATCGGGTGGTTCACAAGGTTTTGGTGGTTCATCACCTGCGTCTTCAGTGGATGAGTCACGTGATGTAATTTCATTTTACGTAGATGCAGAATCTTATGTAATTGAAGATGTGATTTTATCTGGTGCACTTCGCTACGATAACTACAAAGGTTTTGGCGATACAGTAAACTTTAAACTTGCTGGTAACTGGTCTATAACCGACGATATTTCATTACGTGGTGCATTAAGCTCAGGATTTAGAGCGCCTTCAATGCAGCAGCTTTACTTTAATAACGTAAGCACACAATTTGTTGTTGATACTAATGGTAATTTAGTTGCAGAAGAAGTTGGTACATTTAGAAATGATTCAACACTTGCGCAAAGTTTAGGTATTCCTAAACTTAAAGAAGAAAAATCACAAAACCGTAGTTTAGGTATTGTGTATAACGTTACCGATAATATTAATGTAACCGTTGATTACTACTCGATTGATATTGACGACCGTATTGTAATTAGTGATCGTTTAGGTAAAGGGTTATCTACAAGCCTTGATGCAGCACTAAACAGTGCTGGTGCTGGCGTAGGGCAGTTTTTCTTAAATGGTGCTGATACAGAAACTCGTGGTGTTGATTTTGTAGCAACGTGGAACACTGAAGGTTTAGGTGGCACGCTTGATTTTACACTTGCAGCTAACTTTACCAAAACAGATGTTGTATCGTTGTTCTCTCCTGCTGGCTCAAGCCTTGAGACAGTAAAAGTAGAAGATATATTCTCAGCTGAAGACATCTCTATTATAGAAGAGTGGCAACCAGAGGACCGTATTAACTTAAGTGCGCTTTATCAACGTGATGATTGGACTGTTAACCTGTCACTTAATCGTTTTGGTGAATACACAGTAGAAGATGGTGGTCGTCAAACGTATGGTGCAGAAATTTTAACTGACGTTAAAGTTAACTACTTCGTTACTGAAGACTTATCAGTAAATATTGGTGCAAATAACTTGTTCGATGTTTACCCAGACAAAAATGAAATAGGTAACTCTCGCTCAGGTACTATTGTGGATGCTAGTGGCAACACAGTAATAAGTAGCTCAGGTGTGTTTGACTACTCACGTCGTTCGGCTCCGTTTGGTTTTAACGGTGCTTACTACTATGTAGGTGCAGAATACCGTTTTTAATTACTAACCTAAACTCTGGTTAAGATATTTAAACTTTGATTTCTCTAGCCAGAGGTTTTCAGTGAAAACAAGGCGAATTTATGCGTCAATAGCTGGCCTATTGCAATTAAATTCAACGCAGTTAACGCTGAAAATAGCTGCTAGAGATAGATTTATTAGCCAGAATTTAGGTTAAGCAACTCTCCCTTTTGTTATTTAACTCAAAGGGCCGTAAGGCCCTTTTTTTGGTTTTAGCTTGGGCTGATTTTATTTAGAAATCAAACTTATTGGATAATCATCGTATTGCTTAATATTATTCATTACATTCATTAAAGTATTATGTGTACTGTTTTCGTCTGCGGTTATAAGTACCGAACTTATTTCATATTTAGCCGCGAACATAGCTAAATTAGTCGCAACTTGCTCTAAATCAATTAACCTCCCAGAAAAATATACTCCGTTACTTTCATCAATTTTAAATAAAGCATTTTTAACAGGCTTATCTATTTGAGGGCTGTCGAGTGGTCGGTTTAATTCAATAGCCACAGGTTTTACAAAAGATGTAGTTACAATAAAGAAAATTAGTAATATGAACACTATGTCTAACATCGGGGTCATATCTACATCAGCATTATTTTGTAGTTTGGTTAGTTTTTTCATATTGGACCTTATTTTTAATTAAATGCTGCGGCGCCACAGCAAGGTTTTAGGTACCTATTAACAAAATTAGCACAGCAAAAATAAAGCGTGGTTAAATAAATATTCTAATAACATTAAATATTTGTACTAATTATGTATTAAAATGTGGTGAAATAAGGCGGTGTTTATACCGTTCTGCTTATATATGGGTCTATTTAGCATCGTTATAATGTAATGCAATTTGTTAAATTGCTTAAAAAACTATGTAGATTGGTATTAGAGGCAATAAAAAACCCAGCTCGAGGCTGGGTTCTAGTTATGCGCTATGTCAGCTTAATGCTTCTGCATACGGCTCATTTCTGCATGGCAGCTTTGCATTGTTAATAATGTTTTAGCCAGTGCAGCTTCGCAGTCAGCTGGTTGCGGTTTATCCATTGCTGCTTTAATTTCTTCAAGGGTTTTATCTTCTACCTCTTCAAGCTCTTTTACATACGTGCTGTCGTTGTGTGAGGTGAAAGTAGTCAATAGGGCTGTGTACGCACGTCGTGCTTCAACTGCGAAAGATGAGCCATCTTCGCGTTCGCCTTTTTCATTAATTGCATATGGCTGCAAGCGCTCAACACTCACTTTTCGGGCATCTATCATACGCTGAAAAAGTGCACCAATAGCAGGGTCTTCAACTTTTTCCTGTGCTTTTTGATAAAAATCGATGCCGCTGTTCATAACTTGAATGATGTCAGTAATATGATTTACTTCTGATCCTTGATGGGTGTTCATAATGACCTCTTTAATTAAATGAATGTATAGTTCAATTTAATAAAAGCAATGTATGTTCCACGTTTCAATAGTTATGTAGTTATTTGATTTTATTGGTTTAATTTTATTTTAGTAAGATGCTAAGTTAACAGGCAGAAAATTAACCTAGCAATTTTTACATTATATTGTGTAATAAAGTTATTTTAGCTCTTCAGCTACTTCAGCTACTTTTTGACGTAACCAAATGTGACTCGCATCGCGATGTAACAGTGGGCTCCAAATCATATCAAGCTCAAAAGGAGGGATTGGAAATGGTGGCTCTAAGATTTTAAGCCCCGGATCATCTAAATATATATTTGCGGCTTTTGAAGGAAGGGTCGCAATTAAATTTTTCTCTTTAGCTAAATGAATTGCCACATGGTAGTTACGCGTAAAAGTGGCAATATTACGATGCTTACCAAAGTGAGCAAGTGCTTCGTCAACCCAGCCAAGTTTTTGCACATCTTTAGGGTCCATGCCTACACCTACACCAAAACCTGTTTTGCTTACCCATATATGGCGCGCTTTTAAATAGCTGTCGAGGCTAAAGTTTTCAATTATAGGATTATCGGCTTTTACTAAGCAGCAAAAACTATCTTTCCAAATACGTTTATGATGAAAAGACTGCGGTAAGTTTTCAAAACGGTTGATTGCCATATCTACTTTACCGTTTTCAACATCATGAAAGGTGACATCACTTGGTGTGAGTATATCTAAAGTAGTATCGGGGGCTTCTTCGTGCAATTTACTTAAAAGCTTTGGTGCTAATGTACTTGCAGCGTAATCACTGGCCATTATTCTAAACACACGCTTACTTTGGCTTGCCTCAAATTCTCGATTAGGTGCTAGAGTTTCTTCAAGGGTCATTAATATGCCACGAATAACGGGTTGTAACTCCAAAGCACGCTCGGTAGGCACCATACCATCGCTGGTACGAACTAAAATAGGGTCGTTAAATAAGTTACGAAGACGTTTAAGGCCATTACTCATTGCAGGTTGCGTTATACTCAATTGATTAGCAGCGCGTGTTACGTTGCATTCTCGCAGCAATGTATCGAGGTAAACGAGTAAATTTAAATCTATTTTACTTATATTCATTGTGTGTGTCCTTTAGCGCTTACCAGTGGTGAATAAAGCGCTGTGCTGTCGGGTATGGGTAAATATGACTTACCTGACCATTTTTTATATTTTGTTGTGCCTGCTTCCAAAAGCTAACATCTATAAGCTCAGGATGAGTGCTGAGTAAAAACTTTTTATACATAGGGTTTGGCATTACAAATGTACAAAGTTGCTCAGGAAATACGTCCTGTGGTGCAACAGAGTAACTTTGTTCATCCATTAAATAGTCGTCATAGCTCTTTGCTTTTGGTAATGCTCTAAAGTTCATATCGGTTAGATATTGAACTTCATCGTAATCGTAAAAAATAATACGTTTGTGCTTACTTACACCAAAGTTTTTTAAGAGCATATCACCAGGGAATATATTAACAGCAATCATTTCTTTTAGAGCTTGCCCATATTCTTCAATCGCGTCGGCGACACTTTCTTCATCAGCATTTTCTAAAAACAAGTTAAGAGGTGTCATGCGCCGTTCAATATACAAATGCTTGATGATCAACCAATCGCCCTCAATTACCATTGATGAGCCAATTGTTTTATGTAATTGCGCAAGTAAATTACTATCAAAACGCGCTAAAGGAAATACGACGTTAGAATACTCTATGGTATCGGCCATTCTGCCAACGCGATCATGGTTTTTTACTAGTTGATAACGCTTTAATACGGTATCACGGCCAAAGGGTTTACTCTCACCAAATTTGTCTTTTATTACTTTAAAAACATAGCCAAATGAGGGGAGGGTAAATACCATCATCACCATACCGGGAGTCCCCGGTGCAATTGTAAACTCATCACTAGAGTGAGATAAATGATTTAAAAACTCTCGGTAAAACTCAGTTTTACCCTGCTTGTGAAAACCCACTGCGTTATAGAGCTCAGCAAGTGTTTTGTTTGGCATAAGTTGATTTAAAAATCGAACAAGTGCTGAAGGTGCGTGAGTCTCTACCATAAAGTAGGCGCGGGCAAAGCCAAAAATAACACGCATTTGAGATGACTTAGTTAAAAGTGCATCTAAATATAATCCGTTATCTTCATCGTGTAATACAGCGATTATGAAGGGCTGAACCCCACTTTTTGAAACAACACGACCAACAATATAGGCTGCTTTATTTCGATAAAAAGGCGTGTGTAAAATATCAAAGCGCATTTGCCAAGGTTGGTGATGTGTATCGGGGGCTTGTTTATAAAAAGCTTTAACAAGGAGGCGAATATCACGCTCTAAATTTACAAATGGGGCTTTAAAATCAAAATGACTAATAATGCGTTTTATTGTTGGTTTTAGGCCATCAACTACAGGAAAGTATGTTCTATATTCTGCTTCTACAGGCACTGAAGGAGCATCTTTTAAGGTTGCCTCTACAAATATAAAGTCATTATGAAAATAGCGCCTATGGTACAGCCGGCAAAATACAGAGTTATAAAAAGTTTCGGCGAGCTCTGCTTGGGGATGAAAACATAAAAAATGCTGATATATCTTTTTAACTTCAAGCCATAGGCTTTCATCGAGTTGTTCGGTTGGGGTTTCTTTTTTTAGCGCTTGCGTGGTTTCGTTAACACGATCATCATAATAGCTGATACGCAAACGGCTGATATCATTAATTGCTTGCCAATCTTTTTTTGCAAAGGCAAGAGGGGCTTTGGCTGTTGTTTTTTGAAATAACTGATAGTGCCTTTTAAAACCCGTTAAAATTAATTCAGCAATATGGCGAGGTTGCATTTACACTCCTTAAAAGTCCCTAGAGTTTATACTCTATTGTGTTAAGGGTATGTTATTTTAAGTTTAAAACCAAGATAAATGTTACTTACTAACTAAGAGTAACTTATTGGAATTGAGCTATCTTTTTTTCGAGAATTTTAATTTGTTTAGTCACAGCCGATACGTTTTTCTTATATGTTTTATTGATTATTTTTAGTTTCTTAGTAATGTCTTTAGTAATACGCTTTTTATCATCAATGGCTAAGATATGATTTAACCGCTCTTGTTGTTTGTATTCAGCACGCTCTTTATTACGATCAAGTATTGTTAGTTTATGGTTATTACTGCGAAGCTCTGCCTGTAAGGCAGACAGAAGCCTTTCACGCTCAAGTTCGTTTAGTTGTTTAGTGTAGTCAACCTTAGGACCAGAATACTGATTACCCGTTGTTTTAACTTTATAAGTCGTTGCTTCGTCGTCACAGGGGAGTTGAGAAAAGACAGTGCCTTTTTCTGTTACACATTTGTAGTAAGTGGTATCGCTAAAGCTAAAAAAACTGATAAGTAAAAAGCTAGAATGGAGAATATAACGAGAAGTTTTAAACATACATGTCATCCTTGGTTTTTATATCTAACAACAATATAAAACTATAACCTAGCTTGGTGGTATATCAAGCTAGGTTAGGATAACTGTTATTGGGTAAAGGTTTTGAGCTTTTTAATACTCTGTACTAAAAATGGTATATCTAAACCTTGTTCAATAGAAAAACCTTCAGCGGCGGAAATGTTTTTAAAGTTACCATCTGAATCTATTAAGGTAATCCTATCTTTTTTATAGGCTATAACAACACCCTGAGAATAGTTCACGCCCATATCGTCTTTTTTCTTGTATAGATTAACGCCTAGCATTGTTTGCTTGGCAATAGCTTTACAATTTAAATATTGCCCAACGCTTGTTGCAATTAAATCGCTAGGTTGAATTAACCCATCTACTTTAGAAATACGTTTGTCAGAGCTGTATAAAGTTGAGGTTGCTACTACTTCTTGCTTGTTATTGGCAAGACTAAAAGCAAAAACCTGTGTTTCATCATCTCGAACAGTAGGGGTATCACTCGCTTTAATTACTCGAATAGCACTAGAGCTATGTGCTTGATCATTAATAAAGCTTAGTTCTTCAATGCCAGTTACTTCAATGCTACGGCGCTGACTTTGCCAAACTGGGAGTGTCTGCTCGGTTAAAATTGCTGCTTTATAAAAAGCGGGTAAACCATACACTAAGCTAAATAACGTATCGTCATGATTTGTTGGCTGTAAAAACTGCTCTGTTTTGTGCATGTTTTTATTCTCGACAACAAACTTTTCGAGTTGTTGTTGAGTTTCAAATACAAATATATCTACATTGGCTTGTGTGTAGTCCTCGCATTTTTCAAGCGGGCTTGGCATTTGATAACTAATATTTTGGTTATTAATTTTTACGTTGTGTGCTTGCTCGTAGCTTTCTATATCTAGCAGATCATTTTTAGCTAACAAGCTTTTAGCGGTAGTAGGGTATGAAAGTGGCAAAACATTATCTTGTTTTGTTACGTCAAAGTTTAAATTGGCGTCAGCCCAAATATGAATACTGTGGCTAAGCGAAAAACACACTATTAAGAAAGAAATTGCGTAACGTGCAAATTTATATTGCTTTAAACGCTCAAGGTGGTGCCATGTGTAATTACTAACAAGTAGCTGAAAGCCTAAAATAACAACAACAATACCACTGGCTAAAATGGTTGTTAAAGCAGGAGAGCTTGTTAAACGATGCCACAACAATGAAATGATTTCAGGTAAGGCAGATATACTTAGGTGATAACCTAAATTAACATACACATAAGCATCAAGAGTAAGCAATGATGCGCCTACAGTGGCTATAACAGCGGCCATGCCACGAATGTGTCGTGGGTAGGGGAATATTAAACTAAGCGGAAATACCGTCAGCACAAACGCTAAAAAGGCTATAAAACTAGTGTGGCTTAGCCAAGTAACTAGCATATAGGTAATGCCTAAAAAGCTTGTAGGTGGCGAGTCTGCAAATAAATAGCTTAAGCTAATAAGCAGGGCTAAGCCGATATTGGCAAAGGTAAACCAATGCCCCCAACTTAGCAGCTGACTCGCTTTTGATGAAAATTGATTGTGCTGCGATAAATTCATAAATTTTACTTAACCGACTGCGCGAGCGCTTTTGCAAAGTTCTCGGTTACAGCTTGTCTTTTCCCTGTTGGTACATGCTCTTTTAAGATATGCGTGATAGAATTTCCTAAACACATAAGACTTAAATCAACCGGCGCATTGTGTTTAGTTAGCACATCAATAAGCTGATCGACGATTTGTTCTACTTCTTCATTAGAGTATTTTGATAAGATTGGCATTAGTTGGTTCAATAAAATAGTTATATTCTCGTATTTTAACACTAGAGGCGTGAAAAACAAAGATGACAACAGACGTTAAAAAATTAGTCGTTCACTATGTAGACAAAAAAGACGACGATACGCAAATTCACCTTCGAAATGATGAGATGGTAATTAACGATAAAGTAGCCGTTTTTATCGAACAATTACATCATGCATACAATGGTAAACCTGGTAAAGGTTATTGTGCTTTCAGTGGTGACAAAAACAGTGTTGTAGCATCTGCAATGCAAAGTTACCGTAACGATGAGTTAGGCTTTTGGCATATGACCGAGCAAGCCTCAACGGTTTTAAAAGAAGAGCTTGATAAATATGCATTTAGTGAAACAGGCTATTTAGTATTTTGTCATTACCAGTACGTTGCAACTGATTACATGCTAATTGCGATGATTAACATCAAAGAGCATTATTCTATGACCTCAGAGCTTGATTTAGCCGCTTCTCGTCATTTAGACATATCACGCATGCAACTTGCTGCTCGTATCGATTTAACAGCGTGGGATACACAAGCTGACGACAACCGTTATATTTCATTTATCAAAGGGCGAGCTGGACGTAAAGTTGCTGACTTTTTCTTAGACTTTTTAGGTTGTGAAGAGGGTATTGATTCAAAACAGCAAAGCCAAGTAATGCTTAGCGCAGTAGAGGATTATTTATCTGAGCAACAATTTGATAAATCAGAAAAAGACGATTTACGTAAACAAGTTTTTGACTACTGTAATGACTGTGTGACAACTGGTGAAGATGCAAGCGTAAGCGAGCTATCTGCAACGCTTACAAAAGGCGATGACAGCCCGTTTGATAGTTTTTGTAAAGAGCAAAGTTACGATCTAGAAGAAACTTTCCCTGTTGATAAAAAAACCGTAACCAGCATGGTTAAGTTCTCAGGTCTTGGAGGTGGTGTGAGTGTAAGCTTTGAACGTAAGCACTTAGGTGAGCGCGTAACTTACAACGAGGCAACTGACACGCTTGTAATTAAAGGTATTCCGCCAAACTTAAAAGATCAGTTACAACGTTTTATGGAAAGTGAAAGCGAGTAAATTTCACAAGTTAAAAAGCTGATTTAAGAGCGCGGTATTTATATCGCGCTTTTTTGTATCGGTATATAAATTCGTTGCATCGGAAAAAACCTTAAATATTTATTTCAGATAGAGAAGTGAAAGAGGAGTAAATGAGAAAACACAAGTCATGCTTTCTTGGCAGGCTTAGCTTTTTTACTACCTCTAAAAGCGCAGCGTCTCTTTACCTCTTTGTGAATAAATCGCTTATTGTGGGCGTGAAGAAACTTTAATAATTATTCAAATCATATAAACAAAAAAGCCCCGCTATTTATTAAATAGCGGGGCTTTTAAATGAATGTTAGTTATTAATCAACACTCATTGTTTTAGTCATTGCAGAGCTTGCACGACCAGCAGGTTTGATTGAACCTGCACGTAAACCACTGTCTGGAACTAGTTCACGTTTATCGTGAGCCATTGCTACAGAAGTATGTTTCACTTCGCTATCAGCTACAGGAGTAGGTTGTGCCATTGGCGCACTTGCTGACCCTTGAGTAACCGCTGTTTTAACATGCGGTGCTGATTTTTCAGTTTTCACTTTTGCTTCAACTTTAGCAGGCTCTTCAGTGGCTACTGGCGTTTCAACTTTAGTAGGTTCTTCAGTGGCTACTGGCGTTTCAGCTTTAGCAGATTCTTCAGTTGCTGCTGGTATTTCAACTTTAGCAGGCTCTTCAGTTGCTACTGGTGTTTCAGCTTTAGCAGGCTCTTCAGTGGCTACTGGCGTTTCAACTTTAGCAGGCTCTTCAGTGGCTACTGGCGTTTCAACTTTAGCAGGCTCTTCAGTTGCTACTGGTGTTTCAACTTTAGCAGGCTCTTCAGTGGCTACTGGTGTTTCAACTTTAGCTGGCTCTTCAGTTGCTACTGGTGTTTCAACTTTAGCAGGCTCTTCAGTTGCTACTGGCGTTTCAGCTTTAGCAGGCTCTTCAGTTGCTACTGGCGCTTCAACTTTAGTAGGTTCTTCAGTGGCTACTGGCGTTTCAACTTTAGCCGGTTCTTTAGCTTTTACTGGCTCTTCTACAGCTTCAACTTTTGCTAAGTCTTCAACCGCAACGGCTTGCTCAACTTGTTGCGACGCATCTACCGGTGTTTCTTCTGATTTAGCTTTAAGTTCTGCTTCGTATTCTGCAGCAGCTTGATCAGCAACTGGAATAAATGCAGGGGCTTCATCAGATTTAACTTCTGCTTCACCTTCAGGGCGACGACGACGTTGACCAGATGCACGAAGATGACGAGGGGAACGACGTGAACGTGTACGTGTTTGCTCTTGTTCGTCTTCAGTAGTTGCTGTTTCATCGTTAGAATCAACAACATCAACTTTCTCTTCTTTAATGTGAGCTGTTTTTTCTGCCGGAGCTTGCTTTTGCTTTTCTACAGCAGGAGCTTGCTCTTGAACTTGTGAAGTTTCAGTTACAGCCGTTTGCTCAGGTGCTTGCTCTGTTGAGTTAGCTTGCTCAGCTTTTTCATCTTGCAGACGTACTTTTTTACGTATGTTACGACGTTGACGGCGAACTTTAGGCTTCTGCTCTTTAGGCTCTGCAGCTTGTGCTGGCTTAGAATCAGTTTCTACTTCCGCCTTTGCAGGGGCTTCAGTTTTAACTTGATCTTTTTCTTGGTTTTTATGCTCTGGGCGCTTACGAGAGTTAGGGTTACGACGGCGCTTGTTGCGGTTCTCGCTTCTCTCTTGAGTCTCGGTGCTTGCTGCTGAGTCAGTTTTAGCTTCCTCTTCAGCGGCTGGACGCTCATTGCGCGGCTTGTTAGTGCGTGGGTTATTATTACGACGACGTTGATTGTTATTACGACGACGATTATCGTTACCACGACGCGCATTATTGCGCGTTTCTTGCTGCTCTTTTTCTACAGCTTCTTTTTTCTCTTCTTCAGATTCACTTGCAAATAACGACTTAAACCAATTACCAATAGCAGCTAGTAAGCCACCTTCAGTTTTAGTTTGTGCTACCGCAGCAGGCTCTACGGCTTTAGCTGGCGCTGCTTGTGGAGCAGGAGTAGAAGGCATTACCACGCCTTTTAGCATCGGCTCTTCACGGACTGGCGTACTTGGAGATTTTGACATCTCGAATACTTCAGGCTCCGGTGCAACAACTTGTCCGTAACTTACAGTTTCAAGTGTTTCGTCTTTACGTAAGCGCATAACTTCATAATGTGGTGTTTCCATATGTTGATTTGGAATAATCACTACGTCACATTTATGATGTTTTTCAATGCGATGAACACTACGACGTTGCTCATTTAATAAATAAGCAGCAACAGCAACAGGCACTTGTGCATTTACTTGTGCTGTATTGTCTTTAATTGCTTCTTCTTCAATTAAGCGAAGAATTGAAAGTGCTATTGATTCGTTTGAACGAATAGTACCTTGGCCACTACAACGTGGACATGGGCCTTGGCTTGCTTCACCTAATGAAGGACGCAAACGCTGGCGCGACATTTCAAGTAAACCAAAGCGTGAGATTTTACCAATTTGAACGCGAGCACGGTCTGGGCGCGCTGCATCTTTTAAACGATTCTCTACTTCACGTTGATGGCGTGGAGGAGTCATATCGATAAAGTCGATTACAATTAAACCACCTAGGTCACGAAGACGTAATTGACGTGCAATTTCATCGGCCGCTTCTAAGTTTGTATTAAGTGCTGTCTCTTCAATATCGCCGCCTTTAGTTGCCTTAGACGAGTTGATATCAATAGATGTCAGTGCTTCAGTAGGGTCAATTACAATTGAACCACCAGAAGGAAGACGTACTTCACGCTGGAATGCAGACTCAATTTGGCTTTCAATTTGGTAATGTGTAAATAAAGGCGTGTCACCTTGATAAAGCTTAACACGGCTCATAAAGTCAGGACGAAAACGCTCAATGTGCGCTTTAGCTTCTTCAAAAACACGTGGTTTATCAATTAAAATTTCGCCAATGTCACGACGTAAATAATCGCGTATTGCGCGGAAAATCACGTTGCTTTCTTGGTGAATCAGAAACGGTGCTTTAGCACTATCGGCTGCTTGTTTAATTGCATCCCAATGTACTAATAGTGCTTTTAAATCGTAGTTAAGTTCTTCAAATGACTTACCAACACCCGCTGTACGAACAATTAAGCCCATACCTTTAGGTAGTTCTAAACGACCTAATGCTTCTTTAAGTTCAGTTCGCTCATCACCTTCAATACGACGAGAAATACCGCCAGCACGAGGATTGTTAGGCATAAGAACTAAATAGCTACCAGCAACACTGATAAAAGTAGTTAACGCTGCGCCTTTTTGGCCGCGTTCTTCTTTATCAACTTGTACTATTACTTCCTGACCTTCTTTAATTACGTCGCGAATGTTTGGGCGACCATGAAAAGTGTAACCTGCAGGGAAGTAAGTACGTGCAATTTCTTTTAAAGGAAGGAAACCATGGCGGTCAGCACCGTAATCAACAAATGCTGCTTCAAGAGATGGTTCAATGCGAGTGATTTTGCCTTTATAAATATTGGCTTTTTTCTGTTCGTGACCTGGGCTTTCGATATCTAAATCATAAAGGCGCTGGCCATCAACCAGTGCTACGCGCATTTCTTCTTGCTGCGTTGCATTGATTAGCATACGTTTCATATTGTTACTCTACTTATTTATGTCGCTGACATGACGATGTTTTTCTCGCCTGTTCAGTTGTCCCTATTTTTAGAATGTGCAGCCTCACGACTGGGTCTTTAACGGAACGGCTCTGTATCTCGTATGCAGTATTTTAAATGCTGGCAAACAATAGCGATTATTACCGCTATTAAATTCTTAATGGTGCTAAAACTGTCGGCTTTTCAGCTACGTTTACAAGTTTTACCCAGAAGTCGGCCTGTCATATTAATCTTACTAAATATCATTCATATTAGGCGCGTAGGGCTCATTAAGTTGGTGAGCAATACATACTGATGTATCGCTAATATCCGTTTTAAGAGCAAAAATCGCTGCCGATGTTAATGAACGCTTATTTATTAGATTTTTTTAATTCTAAATAAGCTGCTGTACGGTACTACAATAATTGAGCTAGTGCTGAACGACGTTTTTTACGTCGTCACTATCAGACAAATTATCTGTTCATTGCTTTCTCTAGCACATTAAAAATCGCTTCATGTTCAAACTTAACCAGCAATATATTACGCGCATTGCCGTTAATTGATCGCACGTGTTAACTGAGGAGGCATAAAAGCTTTGGAAAACTTAACTCGGATCTGTATGATCGGCTACCCAGAATGTGCATCACGAATGTTTTAATGTGTTAAAAAGCACCGTTGTTATTTGCAAATACTAAATATTTGCGCTGCTGATTATCCCACTATTATTACAGTGTTAGCAACTAAATTATTTTACTTAAATTAGTGATTAGGCAATGTCAGAAAAAAACGACTTACAAGTAACTTATGTCACGATCAATGAAGACCATTTAGGTCAGCGTATTGATAACTTTCTTATTACCCATTTAAAAGGGGTGCCTAAAAGCGCTATTTATAAACTTTTGCGCAAAGGTGAGGTACGCGTTAATAAAAAGCGTATTAAGCCTGTATATAAACTACAGCTTGACGATGTACTGCGTATTGCACCTATCAGAGTTGCTGAGCGTGAAGAGTTTGTACCATCAAAGTTAGACAAAGTAACTCGCCTAGAAAACGATATTTTATTTGAAGATAAATACCTTATCGTCATAAATAAACCTTCAGGTATGGCTGTTCATGGTGGCAGTGGTTTAAGTTATGGTTTAATTGAAGCGCTGCGCGCGCTTCGCCCAGAAGAGCGCAGCCTTGAGCTAGTACATAGGCTTGACCGTGATACTTCGGGCTGTTTACTTATAGCAAAGCGCCGTTCGGTGTTAACAGCATTGCATGAACAACTTCGTGAAAAAACTATGGAAAAAAATTACTGGGCACTTGTAGAAGGGCAGTGGGACTCTAAAACTAAAAACGTTACTGAAGGGCTACGTAAAAACACACTTAAATCGGGTGAACGCGTAGTACGTGTAGATAACACTGAGGGCAAGCCTTCGCATACGCGTTTTAAAGTACTTGAACGTTTTAACGATTGCTCACTTGTACAAGCATCTCCTGTTACAGGACGTACGCACCAAATTCGTGTTCATACGCAATGTAAAGGTCATCCTATCGCGTGCGATGATAAATACGGTGACCAGGGGTTTGATGAATCTATGCGTAAAGTTGGGTTAAACCGTTTATTCTTACATGCACACGATTTAAGTTTTTATCATCCTAAAAACGAAACAACGATGCGTATTGAAGCGCCCCTTGATAAAACGCTTAAAAATACATTACTAAAATTACGAGACGCAAAACAGTGATTACAGTGACGCCGATTAAAAAATATAAGCTCGTCATTTTTGATTGGGATGGCACCGTTATGGATTCAGTCACTAAAATAGTTAACTGTATTCGTAGTAGTGCTGAGTCACTTAATTTAGTGGCGCCAAGTGATTTAGCCATTAAAAACATTATTGGTATGTCGCTTGAAAAAGCAATTGATGTTTTATTTCCCGATAATGTGGCGCAGCATCAAGCGCTAATTAAGGGGTATAAACACCAATACAGTGTGGATACTACTCCCACGCCTGTATTTGCTAATGTTGTCAGCGTTTTAAATGCCTTAAAAGAGCAGGGCATTGTTTTAGCGGTTGCAACAGGTAAAGGTCGAGATGGATTAGAGCGTTTGCTTGATCAAAGCCAACTTAGACATTTTTTTAGTGCAACACGTATTAGGGCCTGTTGACCTTTCAGGATTAAAATTTGCTCAATCTAGGGGCGATTTAATCGCGGCGTGAGGTTTGTAACCTAGTGGGCTAAGTAAAAACCGAGCAACAAAGAGTAAATCGCCCCTAGGCAGAACCCTTCGGGCAGCGCATGTTTGGCATTTATGCTGCGTTATCGCCTATTTATGGGGAATAACCACACTACATAGGCTCTGCCTTGCCTAAATACCAAACAGTCTGCTGCAAATTTAACCTCGAAAGATAAACAGGCCCTAGCGACGACGGACTGTCTAAGCCGTCTGCGGATATGCTGTATCAATTACTTGAAGAACTTGGCATAAGCGCTCAAGACGCTGTAATGATTGGTGATACCCAAATAGACATGACAATGGCAAAAGCTGCAGGCATGGATAGAATTGGCGTAACAATGGGTGTACATAACGCACAGCAGCTGAACAAGCTTAGCCCTGTTGCAACGGTAGATAATTATCTGCAATTGCAACAGGTTTTGCTTGGCTAATTTATTTAATTAGAATTTGCTTTGAGCGGTAAGCACATCAATACCAAACTCAGCCAGTAATTGGCTGAGTTTAATTAATGGTAATCCAATTAAGCTATTAGGATCGTCTCCGCTTAGTTTTTCAAATAAACAGATACCCAATCCTTCACTTTTAAAGCTGCCAGCACAGTTATAAGGCTGCTCTGCGTCGCAATAAGCACTAATTTGTGCATCACTTAGGGTTTTAAACGTCACATTAAAAGGTTCTACGCAGGTTTTTTTTGTTCCAGTTACAATATCGTAAACACAAAGCCCAGTTAAAAATGTTACAGTATTACCGCTAAATAAATTTAGTTGTTTTAGAGCATTTTGTTTATTGTGCGGTTTACCTAAAATTTGATTGTTAAACACAGCGACTTGGTCTGATCCAATTGCTAACCCTTTTTTAAAGTGTTTATTAGCTGCTGAGGCTTTTAACTCACTTAAACGCTTAACCAGTTCAGTAGGTGTTTCGCATTCAAGTGCTGATTCGTCAACGTCGGGTGAAAACGTATCAAAGGGTAAATTAAATTTTTGTAATAAAGACTGCCTAAAAGGCGAGCTTGACGCTAAAATGAGTGGAAGCTTCATGGACTGTTTTCCTACGATAATTCAGATTGAGTTAGGATAAATCAGATCCGAGAGTAAAACACGTTAAAAACCAAGTAAAAATGGTTTTTTACTTTGACTAACAAACTAACTATCTATATGATGCAGCCCCTATGCAAAAGGTGAAAATTCCCATCACTCTTCATCCAGGCAAAGCAGCGCAGCACCGTTTAAAGTATGACGGAATTGTACCGCTTGAAAAACTTACTCGTTTAGAGAAAGTTGTGCAGGAAGAAGTAGGTGAAATAGCGGTAAAAATACATTGCAAAAACGATGATCAAGGTTTCGCTGTGATTAGAGGCAATTTGTCCACACATGTTACTGTCATTTGTCAACGTTGTAATGGTGATTTAGGGTTGGATTTGGTTCAAGACTTTGCATATTCACCAGTAGGTGAAGATACAGAGTTAGATATTTTTCCTGAAGACTACGACGAAGTAGCACTTGATGAAAATGGTGAAGTTAACGTTTTTGATTTAATTGAAGACGAACTAATTTTAGCAATTCCATTAGTGGCTACCCACAACGAAGCTTCATGCAGTTATTCAGCAAAGCCTGCCAGCTTTGGTGTATTAAAGGCGGAAGATGATAAACCTAATCCATTTGATATTTTGAAACAACTTAAGAAAGATTCTTAGGAGAAGACTATGGCTGTACAAAAAAGCAAAAAGTCTCGTGCAAGACGCGGCATGCGCCGTTCACACGATGCGATCAGTGGTCCAACTTTAACTGTAGATCAAACATCTGGTGAGACACATCGTCGTCACCATGTGACTGCAGATGGTTACTACAAAGGCGTTCAAGTAATTTCTAAATAAGAGATTACTTATATGCTGAAAGATCTAACCATAGCGTTAGATATGATGGGGGGCGATTACGGCCCCCGTTCATCTATTCCTGCTGCCGTTCATGCGGTAAACGCTCATGCCAATTTAAGTCTCATTTTATGTGGCAATGAAGACGTTATATCTAAAGAACTCGAATCCCTCGATTCTTTATCTCATCCAAGACTCATAATTCGTCACTGTAGTGAAATAGTCACTAACGCCTGCGAACCTGCAATTGCAGTACGTTCGAAAAAAGATTCATCTATGCGTGTTGCCCTTGATTTAGTTAAATCGGGCGAAGCACAAGCGTGTGTTAGCTCAGGTAATACCGGCGCTTTATTTTTTATGGCTCACTACGTATTAAAAATGCTGCCAGGTGTTAAACGTGCCGCACTCATTTCATCTGTTCCTACAGAAAGCCAAAACCCAGTATATTTACTCGACTTAGGTGCTAATGTGCACTGCGATGCGCAAATGCTGTATCAGTTTGGGATTATGGGCTCTGTAGTTGCTGGCCAAGCACTTGGCTGCGATAACCCTCGCGTTAGCTTATTAAATATTGGCGCTGAGGACATTAAAGGCCACGATGATATTAAACAGGCTGCACAATTAATGCAGCAAAGCCCACATATTAATTACATTGGTTATAGCGAAGGAAGTGATATTTTTTCTGGCAAGGCTGATGTTATTGTATGCGAAGGGTTTGTGGGTAACGTGGCGCTTAAAACATGCGAAGGCATTGCCAAGCTTATCATGAATAAGTTTACAGCTGCGCTCGAAAAGCACCTTTTGTATAAATGTATGGCATTTATATTGCGTCCAATAATAAAAAAACTCTATAAAAGGGTGAACCCCGACCAGTATAACGGTGCTTCTCTGGTAGGATTGCGCGGTATTGTCGTTAAAAGTCATGGAAATGCGTCAGCTAAAGCATTTCAAGCAGCAATTGATGAAGCGGTAAAAGAGGTTGAACGTCAACTTCCTGATAAAATAGCCGCTATTTTCGAAAAAACACATTCTAAAGACACGGTGGTTAATCAATAATTGATGTGCCGTGTATTTCATTATTTATTTGTTTAATTAAAAAGAGCAAAGTATGGCACAAAAAATTGCACTTCTATTCCCAGGTCAAGGCTCGCAAAGCGTTGGTATGTTACAAGAGCTACTAGAGAGTTCTGACATTGTTAAAGCAACATTTGCAGAAGCATCAGATGCACTGGGTTACGACTTAGCAGAGCTAGTTCTTAATGGCCCAGAAGAAAAATTAAATCAAACTCATCGTACACAACCTGCATTATTAACTGCAAGTGTTGCTATTTACCGTGATTGGTTTGCAGCAAACCCAGATGCAGACGTTGTTATGGCGGGGCACAGCTTAGGTGAATATTCAGCACTAGTATGTAGCGACGTACTAAGCTTGAGCGAAGCTGTTAAGCTTGTTGAAAACCGTGGTTTATACATGCAAGAAGCTGTACCTGCAGGCGTAGGTTCAATGGCTGCGATTATTGGCTTAGGCGATGAAGAAATAAAAGCGGCATGTGCTGCCTCAGCGCAAGGTGAGGTTGTATCTCCAGTTAACTACAATTCTCCTGGTCAAGTTGTTATTGCAGGGCATAAAGCGGCAGTAGATAGAGCATCACAAGCATGTAAAGATGCTGGTGCTAAACGCGCATTACCACTTTCGGTTAGCGTACCTTCACATTGTGAACTAATGAAGCCAGCTGCTGATAAGCTAGCGGTAGACTTGGCCGCTTTAATATTTAATACACCTAAGTGTGATGTAATTAATAATGTTGATGTAAAAGCTGAATCGACCGCTGATGCAATTAAAGATGCACTAGTACGTCAACTATACAGCCCAGTTCGCTGGACAGAAACAGTACAAGCCTTGGTTGCACAAGATGTAACGCAAAGCTACGAATTTGGTCCTGGTAAAGTATTAACAGGGCTTGCGAAACGAATTGATAAAGCAATGGTTTGTGGCTCAGTAAACGATGCCGCTTCAATCGCTGCAGCTAAATAAGAGTATATAAAATGTCTAATTTATTTTCTTTAGAGGGCAAAATTGTCCTAATTACTGGCGCTAGCCGTGGTATTGGTAAAGCAATTGCAACAACATTAGTTGCGCAAGGTGCAAAAGTTGCAGGCACTGCTACAAGCGAGTCAGGCGCTGCTAAAATCAGCGAGTACCTAGGTGACAATGGTAAAGGTTATGCATTAAACGTAACGGATCCTGCATCTATTGAAGCGACACTTGCCGCAATAAAAGCTGATTTTGGCGATATTGACGTACTTGTTAATAACGCAGGTATCACACGTGACAACCTATTAATGCGTATGAAAGAGACTGAGTGGGACGATATAATCGACACTAATTTAAGCTCGATTTTCCGTTTATCTAAAGCGGTACTTCGTCCAATGATGAAGAAAAAGAAAGGTCGTATTATCAATATTGGCTCAGTAGTGGGCACTATGGGTAATGCAGGACAAGCTAACTATGCAGCGGCTAAAGCAGGCGTCATTGGTTTTTCTAAGTCACTTGCACGCGAAGTGGCATCACGTGGTATTACAGTAAACGTAGTGGCACCTGGTTTTATTCAAACTGATATGACTGATGATTTAACTGATGAGCAAAAAGCAGCAACACTTGCAAATGTTCCAGCAGGGCGTTTAGGCCAACCAGACGAAATTGCAGCTGCGGTATGTTATTTAGCATCTGACGCTGCTGCGTATGTATCAGGTGAAACTTTGCATGTAAATGGCGCGATGTACATGGTTTAACAACCATTGTACCCACATTGTTATTTAATAAAGTTAAGTAAGTTACCTCAAAAACATTGAATTATTTGTGAACTTGCTTTAAACATACTTGAAATCGCTGCGAAAATAAGCGATAAAAGACAAAACACACACTCAGAGGTTTGACCAGACAATTATTTATGGTCAAATCATTGAATCAGAGAATTATGCCGCGTAAACTACGCGGCAATCTGAAAATAACGCATCGGCGTTTTTAATAAAGGAAAGAAGAATGAGCGATATCCAAGAACGCGTAAAGAAAATTATCATTGAACAACTAGGTGTTAAAGAAGAAGAAGTTAAAAATGAATCTTCTTTCGTAGATGACCTAGGTGCAGATTCTCTTGATACTGTTGAACTAGTAATGGCTCTTGAAGAAGAGTTTGATACTGAGATCCCAGATGAAGAAGCTGAGAAGATCACTACAGTACAAACTGCTATCGATTACGTAACAGCACACGCTGAGTAATTAATCGCACGTTAAAGGCAGCATCCGCTGCCTTTAATTTTTTATATCCAAACCACCTCAAAGTTCGTGATTCAAAACTTAAGCCTCAATGCTCAATTTTAGCTAAAAATTAATTTTGATTGTGTTATGCGTTTTTAATCTATTTTGGGACTAGCACTTTGAGGTAGCTTGGGTATGATCATCCCCTTGTAAAATATCCCTTATTGGAGGCAAACCGTGGCTAAACGTCGAGTCGTCGTAACTGGCTTAGGAATGTTGACGCCGCTAGGTAATGATGTTCAATCAACCTGGCAAGGCTTATTAGATGGCAAAAGTGGCATTCAAACAATAACCCACTTTGATACATCAAAATTTGGTACTAAATTCGCTGGTTTAATAAATGACTTTGATGCAACTGCATACATGTCAGCGAAAGATACTAAAAAAATGGACTTGTTTATTCAGTACGGCATTGCAGCGGGTGTTCAAGCCTTTAAAGATTCAGGCCTTGAAATTACTGAGCAAAACGCAACACGTATAGGTGTAGCTGTGGGCTCTGGTATTGGTGGCTTAACGCTTATCGAAGAAAACCACATTAAGCTATTAAATAGTGGCCCGCGCAAGTTATCGCCATTTTATGTGCCGTCTACCATTATTAATATGATCTCAGGTCACTTATCAATGATGCATGGACTTCGTGGTCCTAATATTTCAATTGTAACTGCCTGTACTACTGGTTTGCATAATATTGGCCATGCCGCGCGCATGATTGCCTACGGTGATGCAGATGCAATGGTTGCTGGCGGTGCAGAAAAAGCCTGTACCCCAATTGGTATGGGTGGCTTTAATGCTGCACGTGCACTTTCAACTCGCAATGACGATCCACAAGCGGCTTCTCGCCCTTGGGATAAAGACCGCGATGGCTTTGTGCTTTCTGACGGTGCAGGTGTTGTTGTAGTTGAAGAGTACGAACATGCAAAAGCACGTGGCGCTAAAATTTATGCTGAGCTTGTTGGCTTTGGTATGAGCGGCGATGCGTACCACATGACATCACCACCAGAAGATGGTGCAGGTGCTGCCCTTGCAATGCAAAACGCACTAAATGATGCGCAAGTGAACGCTGAGCAGATTGGTTACATTAACGCACACGGTACATCTACAAATGCAGGCGATAAAGCAGAAACTGCCGCTGTTAAGTCTATTTTTGGTAATGCAGCCAAAGATGTAATGGTCGGCTCGTCTAAATCGATGATGGGTCACTTGTTAGGTGCTGCAGGCTCGGTTGAATCGATTATTTCGATTTTATCACTGACAGATCAAAAAGTGTCGCCAACTATCAACCTTGATAACCCAGACGAAGGGTGTGACTTAGATTATATTGCTCACACTGCACGTGATGCAAAGTTAGACTTTGCACTGTGTAACTCGTTCGGTTTTGGTGGTACTAATGGCTCGTTGCTATTTAAAAAGGTATAATCTTTTTTAACAACGAATCAAATTATAAGAGCTCAGTTGTTTAACTGGGCTTTTTTTATATGCCAAATAAAATGCAAACAATAATAGCAGTAGATCAAAACAGCACTTTAAGTACGCGTGACAGAGGCTTAAATTACGGTGACGGCTTTTTTACAACGGCTAAAGTTGTTAATGGGCAAGTACAGTATTGGGCTCATCATAAAGCGCGTTTGATTGAATGCGCACAGCGCCTCGGTTTTCCTGAGCTAGATTTTAATAGCCTTGAAAATCAAATTACTTTGCATATAAAAGCAGCACCACTCAACGTGCTTAAAATACTTGTAACGCGAGGCGAAGGCGGACGTGGTTATGGGCTGCCAAGTGAGTGTAATATTACTATTTTATTGAGCATATTAGATTACCCTAGTAATTACGAAGCGCTTGTTAAAAAAGGTGTAAATCTAGAAGTAAGCCCAATTAAATTAGCAGCACAGCCTTATTTAGCGGGTCTTAAAACACTAAACCGGCTTGAGCAAGTACTAGTTAAAAAAGCAATGCAAACGCAAAACTGCGACGATGTGTTAGTGCTTGATTACAATAACAATGTAATTGAAGCTTCTGCAGCTAATATTTTTGCGATTAAAAATAAGTGTGTGTTTACGCCATTGCTTGATGAGTGCGGAATAAAGGGCGTTTATCTACAATCGTTATGTGATAAATTGCCTGTTGAATTTAAACGCGTGAAAGTAGAAGACTTAACCCAAGCAGACGCCGTATTTGTGTGTAATAGCTTAATGGGAGCAGTACCTGTAAAACGTATTGAGCAACAGGTATTTAATACAGATGAAAGCCACGCATTACTAACTAAATTATTAGCCAAGGAGGCTGAGTGTTAAAAGTTATTTTATCGGTACTTTTTTTAGCTGTTATAACCACTGCTGTTGGTTATCAGCAATTACAAGCAACAATAAATAGCCCGTTAAAGGTAGCACAAAGCACACAATTTGAAGTTAAGCATGGCACTGGCTTTAATAAGTTATGCCAACAATGGCAAGCTAATAACTGGGTAGAAAGTTGTTGGCGTTATCAGGTAATTGCCAAGTTAGATCCCACACTTACCGACTTAAAAGCGGGACTTTACGAGCTAACAGCCGATAGCGTTATTAACAACGTAAAAAAAATTAACCAAGGTCAGCAAATTAGTTTTAGTTTTACCATAATTGAAGGGCAAAACTTACGTGAAGTACTAAGTGCTATTAAAAAAGCTGATAATTTACAAAACGATTTAAAAACTGACGAACTAAGTACTCAAATACTGGGTAATGACACGCACTTAGAAGGCTGGTTATTCCCCGACACTTACCACTATCATAATAACGATACTGCAAGCAGTGTATTAAAACGTGCAGCACAAAAAATGCAGCAAACATTAGATGATGCTTGGCAGCAGCGCGCCGCTAATCTACCCTATAAAACAGCATACGAAGCACTAATAATGGCTTCAATTATTGAAAAAGAAACAGGCCTTGCCAGCGAACGTCCGTTAATTGCATCAGCGTTTGTTAATCGATTAAACACCAATATGCGCCTGCAAACCGATCCAACCGTAATATACGGGCTAGGCGCTGATTTTGATGGTGATATTAAACGTAAAGATTTACGCGATTATACGCCTTACAATACGTATCGCATTAATGGTTTACCGCCAACACCGATTGCAATGCCATCAAAAGCCGCTATTTTAGCTGCAGTTAATCCGCCGCAAAGTGAATATGTTTACTTTGTATCAAAAGGCGATGGTAGCCACCAATTTTCAACCACGTTAAAACAGCATAACGCAGCAGTTAAAACGTATATATTAAATAAAAAGAATTAATAGTTTATGAAACCAAAATTTATAGTAATAGAAGGGCTAGAAGGCGCGGGTAAATCAACCGCTATTTCGCTATGCCAAGACTTTTTAAACAAACAAAAAATAGACTTCATTAATGTCCGAGAACCTGGCGGCACGCCACTGGCTGAATCGCTTCGTACGCTTGTAAAAGCGGAGCATGAAGAAGAAATTGCCTTTGAAACCGAGTTGCTTATTATGTATGCAGCTCGCTCGCAGCTAATGCACAATGTTATTACCCCAGCGCTTGATAAAGGCCAATGGGTACTTGCCGATCGTCATGATTTATCGTCTCAGGCGTATCAAGGTGGTGGGCGTGGTATTAGCTCAAATACATTAGCTTCACTTTCGTCAATGGTGTTAAAAGGCTTAAAGCCAGATTTAACTATTTACCTTGATATTGACCCAGTGATAGGTCTTGAACGTGCAAAAGGGCGTGGCGAGCTTGACCGTATTGAACAAGAAGCCATTGAGTTTTTTCAGCGTACACGTATGCGTTATGTTGAACTTGCTAATGACGACAACACAATTAAAACAGTTGATGCAAACCAAAGTATTGATAAAGTACATCGCGATATTACCAATGTACTGCATTCATTTTTTGAAGGCCTAAAATAATATGCCATTGCCTTGGCTACATGATACTCAAGCACGTTTAGCGAAAAGTTATCGCGCAGAGCGTTTTCATCATGCGCAATTATTTTGTGGGCCTGTTGGCGTAGGTAAGTTTGAGTTAAGTGATGAGCTTGGGAATGCTTTGTTATGCCAAAATATAGCTAAGCAAGTAGCTGCGCAAAACAGTATGCTAAAACCTTGCGGACAGTGTAAAAGCTGTTTACTTACCCTGGCTGGCACTCATCCCGACAAGCGTTTAACGCAAGTTGATGGGCAAAGTATAGGTGTAGATGATATTCGTGGTATTAGTGATTTTATGAATCACTCAGCAGCGCAAAATGGCAATAAAGTCGCGATAATCGAAAATTGCGAAAAAATGACCACAGCAGCAGCTAACGCATTATTAAAAACACTTGAAGAGCCAACTAATAGCCGCTTTTTAATATTAACTACAAGCCAACCAGCACAGCTCCCTGCAACTATTTTAAGTAGATGTGCTAAAAGTGACGTAAAAATAACTAACATAGCACTTGCTCAGCAATGGCTAGAGACATTAGATATTCCTAACTATAGTTGGTTAGCACTTTTTTATAACCAACCGCTGCAAGTAAAACATTGGCAACAGCAAGACCAGCTAAAAAATATTGATACACTGTATAAGTTTGCAACTGAGTTTAAACAAAGCCATAATTTCAAAGCGTTAGTCGATATAATAAATAAACAGCCTGAACTTGTTCGTATATTTACTTTGTTTTTAAGCGTGCAACTAAAGCAGCAATTACTGCAAGGCATGAGTTTTGACGCTTATCAAAGTGCGCAAAATGCATTAGGCGAGTTTTTACAAAATAACACACAAGTACTTGGCCTTAATTTATCGCTTGCTGTATCACGATTAGCATACACATTGCGAAATTCTTAAAAGGATTAATCATGCAAGAACTACTAGTAGACATAGACGATTTAGACGAGTTATACCGTTGTTATATGCCTTACTTAAAAAAAGGTGGCTTATTTGTACGCACTAATATGCGTTACGAAGCAGGGCATTCATTAGCGCTTAGAGTTACTTTGCCCGATGCCTTAGAAGATGACGTAGTGACAGGTAAAGTGTCGTGGATCACGCCACAAGGTGCACAAAGCTCTAATCCTCCAGGTATTGGTATTAGCTTTTTAGATGATAAAACAAACCTAAACGCTAAAATCGAAAAGCTCCTTGGGACTATGTTAAACTCAGGCGATCAAACATATACCATGTAGTTATAGGTCGGTTTCTCATTGAGATTAACGCCGCCCTATATTGGGTTCTTTTAATTACTAACATAATAAATTAAACGAACAAATTTAAACCCTGAACATAATACAGGCCTTATAGTGATTGTAGATTCTCATTGCCATTTAGACCGTCTTGATTTTGATAAACTAGACTTAAACCTTGACCAAGTTCTTGATAAAGCGCGAGCAAAGCAAATAGAGCACTTTTTATGTGTAAGCGTAACGCTTGATCAGTTTCCAAGCATGCTTGATAAAATTAAGCATTACGACGATGTTTCAGCCTCATGTGGTGTACATCCACTTGATCAAAAAGACGCCCTTAATAAACAGCAACTAATCGACTTAGCTTCACACGAAAAAGTCGTTGCTATTGGCGAAACGGGTCTTGATTACTACTATTCAAAAGATACTCATGCAGTGCAGCAAGCAAGCTTTGTTGGGCATATTGAAGTGGGTAACGAATTACAAAAACCGTTAATTATTCATACACGTGATGCCCGCAGCGATACCATTAATTTAATGCGTGAGCACAAGGCCGAAAACTGCGGTGGTGTATTACATTGCTTTACCGAAGATTGGGATATGGCAAAAAAAGCCATAGACATGGGCTTTTATATTTCTATTTCGGGCATTGTTACCTTTAAAAATGCTATTGAGTTAAAAGAAGTAGTAAAACAAATACCGCTAGATAGATTACTAATAGAAACCGACTCGCCTTATTTAGCACCGGTACCGTATCGTGGGCAAACTAATCAGCCAGCATACGTAGAAGACGTTGCTTACTACATTAGCGAACTTAAAGGCATTAGCTTTAATGAACTTGCTAAAGCGACTACCGAAAACTTTTATTCTTTATTTAAATTAGCAGCTAAAGGCTAAATACATGATTACTCACACGGCAAACCTTCCTATTTTACTAATGGGGCCAATGGTGCGCCGTGCAGAGCAAACTGGAGTCTGTATTCAGTTTGCTACCTCCAAGCCTGCAAACTGCCAAATAAACTTATTAAATGTTGAGTGTTATAGCGATCAACATACTGTTTCTTTGGGCGAACATTTATACCTGCATTTCGTTATTATAAAGCCAATAGACAACAAACTCCCTGTAGATAGCTTATTAAGCTATGAACTTGTAATTGATGATATAGCAGTCGATTTGTCGCCTTGGTGCTATAGCAATCAAATAACGCCTGCATTTGTAATCCCCAACAAACTGAGTGATATTTTGCATGGCTCGTGCCGTAATGCACATCATCCAGCAAAAGACAGCTTAGTGTCTGCAAGTCACTGGCAAAATACTCAGCGCGGTAATAATAACCAAGGCGCACAATTGCTATTACTGAGCGGTGATCAGGTTTACGCCGATGATGTAGCAGGCCCCATGTTATTAGCTATTCATCAGTTAATTAAAGCCTTAGGTATCTATAAAGAGCAACCACTTGCCATTGAGCTACCGGGCGATATAAATGAGCAACTTTATAATCGCCATTTGTTTTTACCAAAAACGCCTTGGCAAAAACGCTCAAAACTAGGTGTTGGTTACTGGCTCAAAAAAGACGAACCTCATTTTTCAAGCGTAAAAGCCTACAATCACCTTATCCATTTTGAAGAATACATTGCACTTTATTTATTAAATTTTAGTGCTGCTGTTTGGCAATGCGTTGATATAAAAAACACAACGTATTCAGGTAAAAACAAGCAAAACAAAACTATTTTTGACGCTGAAAAAACAGCATTGATTGATTATGCAAAAGGCTTAACTGAAGTAGAGCGATTGTTTGCCAATGTATCTACATTAATGATGTTTGACGATCATGATGTAACTGATGATTGGAATCTTACTGCTGGGTGGGAGCAAGCTATAAATGAAAATCCAAGTAGTAAACGGATCATCAATAACGGCTTAATTAGTTATTGGCTTTTTCAAGGAATGGGGAACGATGCACTAAATAAAACAGGCGAGTTACTAACACCTTTTAAGCAAAGCCGTACTGCTAATAATTTATGGCAGTTTAAAGCATTTGATAAACCACTAAACGATTTTAGTTTTTGGCATTATGAGTTAACTACAACCCCTAAAGTAGTGGTGCTAGATACACGTACGCACCGCTGGCGAAATGAGCAAAACTTTAATGAGCCTTCAGGCCTACTTGATTGGGAGCGCCTCACAGAGCTTGAAGAAAGCCTACTAAGCCACGACCAAGTTATTATTGTATCACCAGCCCCCGTATTTGGTGTTAAATCAATAGAAGCCATTCAAGCCATGTTTAATATTTGCGGGCAACCTCTTATGGTTGACGTAGAAAACTGGATGGCGCACGAAGGCTCAGCCAAAAAGCTACTCGATACTTTTAGACGCACCGACACCCCAAACGAGACCCTTATTTTATCGGGCGATGTACATTACTCATTTTGTTTTTCGGTGCAAAAGCGTTTTGGCGATCACCACAATCGAATTTGGCAGCTTACCGCCAGCGGTATTAAAAACGAGTTCCCGCGTAAATTAATAAACATACTCGATAAACTAGATTCAATTCTATACGGCCCAAAAAGCCCATTAAACTTTTTTACCAAACGCTGGCACATGGAAGTAGATAAACACCAAACCATTGGTAAAGGGCAAAAATACTTAGTAAGCGACTCAGCTATTAGTTTAATAACACTAGAGCAGGGGAATTTAGCCCGATATCAACTTATACACGGCGATGGCCATTTAACTGAGTTCGATTTAGAAGAGCAGTAAGTTGTTTATCTACAAGTTAACTGTAAATAAAAATGCCCAAAGACTTATAAAAATCTTTGGGCTATAAAGTGACTCTAAATTGAGTCTAGCGTTAACTAAAACACTTTCTTGGTTCTTTAGGGAGAAGAAGAAAGTATTTAAAAGTGTAGTAAAACCAGCTAAAAAAGCATAACTAATTTTGCCACTTAGTTACATTTGGCAATAAAGGATTAGATTAATTATGCATGTTTTATACTTTAGTTTAGCTCCAGCTTATTAACTGTGTATTTTGTACTAAATCACGTGGTAGAGAATTTTTAATCTTATTTTTTTGCCATTTACCCAGCCCAATAGGGCAACCGCACAGCGTTAATACCACTTCACCAATTGTCTGAGTGGCTTCAGCTAAGCGTATATCTTTACCTTGAAAATAATCATTTGCTTGCTCGTTATTTAAAGCAAATATGTTAGTTTTACACTCATTGCCAAATACGGTTGCAAACTCATGGGTTAGCCTTACGCCGTTTTTATGAATAATGCCAATTTGAATACCTAAGCGTGCATATTTAATTTTATTTTGCAGGGCTTCAAACCCCTCAGGAAATAGCCATAGTTCTTTATCACGCTGCATTAAGCTGCCAGGCAGGTTAGTTAACCCAAAATGCTTTTTAAGTGATTGCATAAATGCGGCACTTTGCTTTTTATCAAACTCGTTAAACGGAAATGCACCTTTTTTAACTGTTTGATTTGGATTATTACAACTTGCGTGTTTTTTAAATTTAGCAATAAAAAAGCCTTCGCTGTCGAATGTTTGCGGCCAAACATGCAAATAGCCTTCAGTAGTTGTGGCTTTACTTGCACCTTCAAATAAATCACTTAGTGACTCAGGCTCTATATAGTCGCCAAATTCACTGAGTAAATAATCGCACACTTGTTGATTTTCGAGCGGGGTAAGTGTGCAGGTTGAATACACTAATGTGCCACCTGGCTTTAATGCATAAAAAGCGCTTTTAATTAAGTCTTTTTGTACTTGGGCTATTTGTATGTTTGATTCTATGGACCAATTTTTTAGTGCGTCGGCGTCTTTACGTACCGTGCCTTCGCCAGAGCATGGCGCGTCTAGCAATATGCTATCAAAGCATTCAAACATGTAGTTGCCAAATATAACGCCATCAAAGTGCGAGAGCGCACAGTTACCAACCCCCATACGTTTGAGTGTAGCGCTGAGTACCTTTAAACGAGATGACGATAGCTCATTTGCAACAAGCACGCCTTGGTTATCCATAAGTGCTGCTAGCTGTGATGTTTTAGAGCCTGGTGCTGATGCCATATCAAGCACGGTGTTACTTTGTAAGTCTGAGTTTTCAATACTTTGCTTTAATGCGATAGGGGGCAGCATTGAACTTGCTTCTTGCACGTACATCGCACCACTTAGGTGTAAGTCGGTATTACCTAGGGCTAGGTTTTGCTCTTCATTGCTTGGGCGCTCTAACCAAAAGCCTTCACTGCACCATGGGATTGGGGTTAGCAGCCAATTTTTTTCAGTGGCACGTTTTACAAATTCTTCAATGCTAATTTTTAATGTATTAACGCGGATAGATTTTCTGAGCGGCCTGCGACACGCATTTAAAAAGTCATCTAAGTTTAGATGCGCTGGTAAATAGGTTTTTACGTCATCAATAAAGTGCTCAGGAATAAAAGTGTTGGCGTTCACGCGTTAGCTCATACTATAAAAATAAAGCGCGATAATAGCATTTATATAATGCATTTTCAGCGCTTAAAGACGTAACATCTGATTTATTGTCCTGTCGACACTTCACTGTTTTAGTCTATTCTAAAACCATTTTTATGCGACTTTAGGTTAATAGTGTCGACAATGAGCGTGTTTTTTAGCCATTTTGATAGGTTTAAGGGTTGACATGATTTTTTAATAAGCCCATAGTAACCACATTAATTGTCGACAATCTAAAAAATAACTTATGACACACACATTTTTAAACGAAGCGCCTATAACTACCGCATCAGATCAAGTATTTGTAGATATGCGCCGTGAGATTGTTGAAGGCAGTATAGTTCAAGGCAGTAAAATATCAGAACCTGAGCTTGCCAAACGTTATGGTGTAAGCCGTGCAACGCTTAGAGAGGCGTTAAATCGCTTAGAAAGTTGCTACCTTGTTGAGCGTAAAGCTAACGTAGGTTGCCGCGTAGTTGCCCTTACCGCTGAGCGTTTGATTGAAGTTTATCAAGTTCGCAGTTCACTTGAAGGTTTGGCATGTAGGCTTGCTGCCGACAATATGGAACCCGAAGAAGTAACAGGCTTAAAGCAATTACTTAATCAGCACCTACAAACACAGCGTGTTAAAGAGGGCGAATCTTATTATCAAGAAGCTGGCGATTTAGATTTTCATTATCGTATTATTCAAGGCAGTAAAAACGCGCATTTAATTCATTTACTGTGTAATGAGCTTTATCAATTAATACGCATGTACCGTGTTCAAATGGGCATGGTGGGGCCGCGTGTATCAAAAGCGTTTGATGAGCATTTAGCTATTATTAACGCGATTGAAAACCACGATGGCGAACTGGCCGAAATGCTTATGAAGCGCCACATAAGCGCATCGCAAGCAAATATTCAAACCAAATTTGATTTATTAACGGCTAAAAGTTAAGTAGAGCAGTTAAACAGTCACAATTACAGATTAAAACTATAAGTTACTCCACGTAGCAACCGTTCAAAGTTAGGAGAAAGTAATGTCAGCAGGATTAAAATTTAAACACGCTATTGCCAATAACCGCCCTTTACAAGTGGTAGGTACTATTAACGCCTACACAGCGATGATGGCTGAAAAAATGGGTCACCAAGCTATTTACCTCTCAGGTGCGGGTGTTGCAAACGCTTCGTTTGGTATGCCTGACTTAGGTATGACAAGCCTTGATAACGTGCTTGAAGATATTCGTCGTATTACGGGTGCGAGCGATTTACCACTACTTGTTGATGCCGATACCGGTTGGGGTGGGGCGTTTAACATTGCACGCACAGTAAAAGAAATGACTAAAGCGGGTGCGGCGGGTTTTCATATAGAAGACCAAGTAGCGCAAAAGCGCTGTGGTCATCGTCCTAATAAAGAAATTGTAAGCCAAGGTGAAATGGTTGACCGCATTAAAGCGGCTGTTGATGCAAAAACCGATAGCGATTTTTATATTATGGCGCGTACCGATGCATTTCAAAAAGAAGGTTTAAACGCCGCGATAGACCGTGCAGCTGCCTGTGTTGAAGCCGGTGCTGACGCTATTTTTGCAGAAGCCGTACACGACCTTGCTGATTACCAAGCGTTTGCAAAAGCGATTAACGTTCCAATTTTGGCAAACATTACTGAGTTTGGCCAAACACCTATTTACACAAAAGAGCAGTTAAGCAATGTAGGTGTTGAAATGGTGCTTTACCCACTCAGTGCATTTAGAGCCATGAACAAAGCAGCGCTAAACGTGTATTCAGCAATTTTAAATGAAGGCTCACAACAAAGCCAAATTGAAAATATGCAAACGCGTTCTGAGCTTTACGACTTTTTAGATTACCACACGTACGAGAACACACTCGACACCCTTTTTTCATCAAAATCTGACAAATAATAATTTGGGCGTATTAATCTTTAGTGGTTGAATTTGCAGCCGTATGTTTGGTGTTTAGGCAAGGCAGAGCCTATGCAGTGTGGTTATTCCACATAAATAGGCGATAACGCAGCATAAATGCCAAACATGCGCTGCCCTTTGGGTTCTTTCTAGGGACGATTATCTCTTTGTTGCTCGGTTTTTACTTAGTCCACTAGGTTACAAACCTCGCGCCGCGACTTAATCGCCCCTAGATTGAACAAATTCCAATCTACAAAGTTCAATACGCCCAACAATCACACACAAATTTAAGATAGGAGAAGATCATGGTAGATAAAGCATTAGGCGGCGCGGGTTTACGCGGACAAGTGGCTGGTCAAACAGCATTGTGTACTGTTGGGCAAAGTGGTTCTGGTTTAACGTATTGTGGTTACGATATCAGTGAACTTGCCGAAAAAGCGCAGTTTGAAGAAGTGTCTTTTTTACTTTCACGTGGTGAGTTACCAACCACAAGCGAATTGGCAGAATATAAAGCAAAACTAAAAAGTTTACGCGGCTTACCTGATGCGCTTAAAACCGTGCTTGAAAATATTCCTAAAGACGCACACCCAATGGATGTAATGCGCACGGGTTGCTCAATGTTGGGTAACCTTGAAATGGAGCTTGATTTTAGCCAAGCTAATGATGCAATCGACCGTATGGTTGCTGTGTTCCCAAGTATTATTTGTTACTGGTACCGCTTTACACACGATGGCGTACGCATTGAAACACAAACTGATGACGACTCAGTTGGCGCACATTTTTTAAATTTATTACACGACAAAGCACCTAGTGAATTGTTTGCACAAGTGATGAATGTATCACTAATTTTGTACGCAGAGCACGAGTTTAACGCCTCTACCTTTACAGGGCGTGTGTGTGCATCAACGCTTTCTGATATTCATTCTTGCGTAACTGGTGCGATTGGTACGCTACGTGGTCCATTACATGGTGGTGCTAACGAAGCGGCAATGGATATGATTCAAGGTTTTACAAGCGCTGAACATGCCGAGCAAGAAATTATGGGCATGCTTGAACGTAAAGACAAAATAATGGGCTTTGGTCATGCGATTTATCGCGAATCTGATCCGCGTAATGTAATTATTAAAAAGTGGTCTGAAAAACTAGCCAATGAAGTAGGCGATACCGTACTTTACCCTGTGTCTGTTCGTTGTGAAGAAATTATGTGGCGCGAGAAAAAGCTGTTTTGTAATGCCGATTTTTTCCATGCATCTGCTTATCACTTTATGGATATTCCGACTAAGTTATTTACGCCAATATTTGTAATGAGCCGTGTTACGGGCTGGACAGCACATGTAAAAGAGCAGCGCGCTAACAACCGTATTATTCGCCCAAGTGCCGATTACACAGGGCCTGATGCACGCAGTTACACACCAATAGAGTCACGTTAAAAATGGGTGAGCACGCATGTGCTCACTTTTTTATTGCACATAGCCACTAGCGAGTAGTTTTTCTCAAACTTTTTATTAAACACGCTAGCTGTGAGCAAACACCGTCACCAAATTAGCGAACCCTTACCATGACCATAATTAATAATACCCAATACCGTAAACCTTTACCGGGCTCAAATGTCGACTACTACAATACGCAAGAAGCCGTAGATGCAATTAAGCCAGGTGCATACGCCACACTACCTTATACATCGCGTGTATTTGCCGAAAACCTAGTACGCCGATGCGACCCTGCCATGTTAACCGATGCACTTAATCAGCTGATTGAGCGAAAGCAAGATTTAGATTTTCCGTGGTATCCGGCGCGGGTAGTGTGCCACGATATTTTAGGGCAAACAGCGCTTGTTGATTTAGCAGGTTTGCGTGATGCAATTGCAGCCAAAGGCGGCGATCCGGCTAAAGTGAATCCGGTAGTACCCACGCAGTTAATAGTGGATCATTCACTAGCGGTAGAGCATGCCGGTTTTGATCCTGACGCATTTGAAAAAAACCGCGCCATCGAAGACAGACGAAATGATGACCGTTTTCACTTTATAAACTGGACTAAAACTGCGTTTAAAAATATTGACGTTATTCCACCGGGTAACGGCATTATGCATCAAATTAATCTTGAAAAAATGTCGCCGGTTATTCAAAACCGAGATGGCATTGCATTTCCAGATACACTAGTTGGTACCGACAGCCACACGCCACATGTTGATGCGCTGGGCGTTATTGCTGTGGGCGTAGGTGGGCTTGAAGCTGAAAGCGTGATGCTTGGTCGTGCTTCTTATATTCGCCTACCTGATATTGTAGGCGTGGAGCTAACAGGTAAGCGCCAACCCGGTATTACCGCAACCGATATTGTGTTGGCTATTACTGAATTTTTACGTGAGCAACGTGTTGTATCTACTTATTTAGAGTTTTACGGTGAAGGTGCAGACGCGCTTACACTTGGCGACAGAGCAACCATTTCAAACATGACACCTGAATTTGGCGCAACTGCAGCCATGTTTTATATCGATGATAAAACAATAGATTATTTGCGTTTAACAGGGCGTGAAGAAGAACAAATTGCCCTTGTAGAAAACTACGCAAAAACAGCAGGCCTTTGGAGCGATAGCTTAAAAACCGCAAAATATGAGCGTGTACTTAAGTTTGATTTATCAAGCGTGGGGCGCAATATTGCAGGTCCATCTAATCCGCACCGCCGTGTATCGACAAGCGATTTAGCTAAAGAAGGTATTTCGGGCATTGTGGAAAATGAAGAAGGCTTAATGCCAGACGGCGCGTGTATTATTGCGGCTATTACTAGTTGTACCAATACCAGTAATCCACGCAATGTAATTGCCGCAGCACTCCTTGCCCGTAACGCAAATGTAAAGGGTTTAATGCGCAAACCTTGGGTTAAAACTTCATTAGCACCAGGTTCAAAAGCGGTGCAATCATACCTTGAAGATGCAAACTTACTTACAGAGCTTGAGCAACTTGGCTTCGGCATTGTTGGTTTTGCGTGTACTACCTGTAACGGTATGAGCGGGGCGCTTGACCCTGTTATTCAAAAAGAAGTCATCGAACGCGATTTATACACTACAGCGGTGCTTTCGGGCAATCGTAATTTTGACGGGCGTATTCATCCTTATGCTAAGCAAGCATTTTTAGCGTCACCTCCTTTGGTTGTTGCGTACGCCATTGCAGGTACTATTCGCTTTGATATTGAAAAAGGGATACTAGGGCAAGATCAACAAGGCAACGATATTACGCTTAAAGATTTATGGCCATCTGATGAGGAGATTGATGCAGTAATTAAGAAAAGTGTTAAGCCTGAGCAATTTAGAAAAGTATATGAGCCGATGTTTAATTTAACCGTAGATTATGGTGAAGATAACGATCCTCTTTACGATTGGCGTCCAAAAAGTACCTACATTCGTCGTCCTCCTTATTGGGAAGGTGCACTTGCGGGTGAGCGCACAATGAGTGGTATGCGTGCGCTTGCTGTACTTGGCGATAATATTACAACGGATCATTTATCGCCATCAAACGCGATTATGGCAAGTAGTGCTGCTGGCGAATACCTGACCAAAATGAACGTGCCAGAGGAAGATTACAATTCGTACGCAACGCACCGAGGCGATCATTTAACAGCGCAGCGTGCAACCTTTGCTAATCCAAAATTACTTAATGAAATGGTGATTGACGAAAACGGCGACGTTAAACAAGGTTCTTACGCACGCCTAGAGCCACAAGGCACTAACACACGTATGTGGGAAGCAATCGAAGCCTACATGGAGCGTAAACAACCGCTTATTATTGTAGCCGGTGCCGATTACGGTCAAGGTTCGTCGCGCGATTGGGCTGCAAAAGGCGTAAGACTTGCAGGCGTTGAAGTTATTGCAGCAGAGGGCTTTGAGCGTATTCACCGTACTAACTTAATTGGTATGGGGGTTTTACCGCTTGAGTTTAAAGCAGGCACAACGCGTAAAACGCTCAAGCTGGATGGCAGTGAAACGTACGATGTAGCGGGTGATTTAAAACCAGGCGCCACCGTTAATTTAAGTATTACCCGTAAAGACGGTGAAGTACTCACTGTGCCTACGAAATGTCGTATCGATACCCAAGAAGAGCTTTCTATTTACGCAGCTGGTGGTGTGTTACAACGCTTTGCTCAAGACTTTTTAGAAGCAACGCAATCTGCATAAGGGTAAACACTATGTTTAAACCGCAAATTAAAGTGCCTGCAACCTATATGCGTGGCGGCACCAGTAAAGGTGTGTTTTTTAATTTAACTGATTTGCCAAAGCCTGCTCAAGTAGCAGGCGAGGCGCGCGATAATTTATTACTGCGCGTTATTGGCAGCCCCGATCCGTATGCCAAACAAACGGATGGCATGGGCGGTGCTACATCAAGTACCAGTAAAACCGTAATCCTAAGTAAAAGTGAGCAAGCTGACCATGATGTTGATTACTTGTTTGGTCAAGTGGCGATAGATAAACCTTTTGTAGATTGGAGCGGTAACTGCGGCAACTTAACGTCAGCAGTCGGTGCTTTTGCCATTAGTAATGGTTTGGTCGATAAAAACCGAGTACCCGATAACGGTGTTGCTATTGTGCGTGTGTGGCAGGCTAATATTAAAAAAAGCATATTAGTGCATGTCCCTATGACCAATGGCGAAGTACAAGAAACCGGCGACTTTGAGCTCGATGGCGTTACCTTTGCTGCAGCTGAAGTAAAACTTGAATTTATAGACCCGGCTGATGGCGATGGCGCGCTATTCCCAACAGGCAACGTAGTTGATAACTTAGAAGTACCAGGTGTTGGTACTTTAAAAGCCACGATGATAAATGCAGGTATTCCTACTGTATTTATTAACGCCGCTGATATTAATTATACCGGCACAGAGCTGCAAGACGATATAAATAACGATACTGCAGCGCTTGAAAAGCTTGAAACCATTCGTGCTTATGGCGCTGTTAAAATGGGCTTAATCACTAACATTAGTGAAGCGCAAGCTCGCCAACATACGCCAAAGGTTGCGTTTGTTGCAGCGCCTTTAGATTACACTGCATCTAGCGGTAAATTTATTGAGGCTGCCAACATTAACTTACTCGTGCGCGCAATGTCGATGGGTAAACTGCATCATGCCATGATGGGCACAGCCGCTGTAGCTATTGGCACTGCCGCAGCAATTGAAGGCACACTCGTAAATATAGCCGCTGGTGGCGGTGCATTGAGTGAAGTTAACTTTGGTCATCCGTCGGGCACCCTAAAAGTAGGTGCTGAGGCTAAAAATACTGCAGGTAACTGGCTAGTTACCAAAGCAAGTATGAGCCGAAGTGCACGTGTATTAATGGAAGGGATTGTAAGAGTCCCTTACTAATCACTGGTGAAGTTAAGCACAACTAAACATTTATTTTAGTTAAGCAAACAAATTTTATAAACGTTTGCTTAGCTAAAGTAAAACCTACTCACACTCGTTAAAAATAATCCTTTTTCATTAATTTTTCGAATTATCGTCTTTTTTAGCTCTCATCCACCGCATTTACTTGAAGAATATAATTAACAAACTAGATTATATGTAATATTCATTTAATAAAGTGAATATATTGTATCAATATGTGCTGGTTCTTTATGAGTGTCTATAGGTTATTGAATAATAGAGATGCTGATAAAGAAGTAGCTCATAGAATAAAGATAAATACTTCTATAAAACGTATAAATATGTAGCATAACTATATAGCTTAATGGTATTTTTAATGTTCTAGTAACAAAAGTTATGATTGTGTACTTTTTTGGTGCTTTTTAAATGTAAAAGCTTACATAAATCACTATCAACTAAACTAATTTATGATACTCATTCTAGGCTATCAAGGAGAAATAAATGTTAAAGCGTACGATCAAATTTACACCTATCGCAGCTTCAGTTGCACTTACATTAGGCTTAACAGCATGTGGCTCAGACAATGATGGAAATGTCTATGTGCCACCAGTTGAGTCTGTTACCTCATCAGATGATGCGCAGTTCAATGTAGAAGTAACAGGTAAAGCTGTTAAAGGAGCTATGAAAGGTGCAGTTGTTAGTGTAATGACATTAAACGCAACAGGTGAAAGCGTGCCTGTTGCATTTAGATTAGAAGCTTCTGCTGAAGCTGAAACATTTACGGGTGAAGCAACATCACAAGATGCCGCCGACGCAGCCGTTGAAGCAAGCAAGCTTGCAGGTAACCCTGATGCGCTAATTACTAATGACAGTGGTCGTTACAGCATTTACTTGGAAGATAATTTTTCTGGACCTGTATATATTACAGTAACTACTTCAGAAGAAGGCGACGATAGCTTCTTACGATGTGATGCATATGTTGGTTGTGGTACTTACGACACAGCGCCAGAAGAAGATAACGTTAATGATGGCGACATGAACATTGAATTTGGCGAGTGGTATAAAGCAGACCTAGAGCTTTCTGTTGTGAAATATGTAGCTCCAGTAAAAGCTGATTCGTCTGAGGCGAGTGGTGCAGCAGGTGATGCAAATGTAGCACGTTCGTTTAGAGCTAATGTAACTTTTTTAACTACGTTAGTCGCTCAAGCTCTGCTTGAAGCCGAGGGTGATATTGATGCTGATTCTATTGCAGCAACCAGCCTAAATACTATTGTTCAAATAATGGGACCTGACGCAGTTATTTTATTGTCAGCACTTATTGGTGACTTATCTAATGGTGGAGCCGTAGATTTAAGTGAAGTAGACGGTGAAGAAAGCCTTTCTCAAGGTGTATTGATGATTGCACAGCTATCTTCATCAATACAAGGTTTACCATCAATTACTGATGCGATGGCTAGTATTAAAGCAGGTATCGCATCCGGTACATTAAGCACGACTGATATTGCTAAAACGTTGCAAATTGCAGTTTCGAGCACTGCGAGTGTGTTTACGGCAATTGCAACTGGTGATGAAGTTGCAATTAAAAACGCATTAGAAGCAGCTTTTTTAGCAAATAATCCAGATGCAACTGCTGAGGAGATTGCCGAATTTGCACAAAATTCTGCTGGTATTGCAAGTAAAGCTAAAGCAGCGAAAGATCAGGCAGTTAAAAATGGTGCAGCTACAGATGAGGAGCTAGCTAAATTAGCAATAGTTGTTCAAGCAGCTTTAGAAGAGCTTGGTTGTACTGAAGATGAGTGTGTAATTGAGGGTGATTTTTTTGCCGAACTTGCGGTAGAACTATCAGCTCAAATTGACGCATCTTCTGTAGAACTTACATCTCTACAAGCATCTGTAGAGTCGGCTGAAGCAACACTTGTTGACGTTGAAGAGCTTGCTAGTACGGTTACAGACTTGGAGACAGCAATTGAATTTGTTGCTGCTGTAGCTGCGCTAGAAAATGAAGCAGAAGCTTCTAATTTAGCGGCTTCAATAGATACCCTACATGTGAAAGCTCAAGGCTATGTTAACACTGCAACTTTACTGGTATCTCAAAATTCTGATTATCAGAGTATACTTAGTACAGCAGCTACCCTTGAGGAATTAGCTTTAATAGAGGTGAATAAAGTAGAAACTTATGATTCCGCTCTTGCACAGTTAGTAATCGATGCAGAATCTATTATCACTGAATACGAAATTGAAGTCGAAGCTGCTAAAGAAATCGCTTTAAACACAGCTGATATTGCTGACGAAAAGAAAACAGCTGCAAACACTTCAGAAGCTGCATCTACTAGTGCATTGGCAGCCGCTCAGTCTGCGGTTAATTCTGCTGCTATGGATGTAGAGATAAAAGTAGAAGCAGCAATAAATGCAGCTTCTGAGTTTTCTGCTGCGGTTAATGTACTAGAACTTGCAGTTCAACAATCTATTAAGGCCGCACAAGATTACCTAGATGCTTCTGTTGCTGAGTCTGATGAAGAGCTTGAAGCAGAAACGCTTCTTGAACAAGCTGAAATAATGGCGAGTGAAGCAGCTGTACAAGCAGAGCTTGCAAATGAACAACTATTAACGGCGTTAAATCTACAAGAAGAAGCTCAACTAGTCGTTGCTACAGCTTCAGTCAAAGTTACCTCTGAATCGCTTTCAGCAATGACTGTACTTACTAATACAGGTGGTCAATCGGTTATTGATGCAGCCGATATCCTAGTTGACGTTATCGATGAGCTTGGTGGTATGGGGAACTCAGGAGATGGCAGCTCAACACGTCAGCCTGATTGGTCATATAACTATGATTTAGATGCCTTAACCTTGGCATTAGAGAATGAAAGCACCGGTGAAATGATCAGTGCTTCTGCCTCTTACCAAGGAGACAAACTTGTTGTTGCTTGGGGCGCTACATTAATGGGAGATGAAGGTGTATCTATTAAACTTGTTACAGGCGAAAGTCGTACTGCAGCTCTAGAAGAGTGTGAACAGTTTGCTGCCGGTACAATTACAGATCCTACTCAAATAGATTCATGTTTAATTTTCACCTTTGATGGTGAAGTAGATGCTGACACAGTTGATGATGCAGAAATCGTCAACACTGAAACTTGGAATCACGTTGAAATTATGGACGGTGAGTCTGGTTTTGTAGGCATGTTAAATTTAACTGCTGATGATGCTACTGACATGGGTACAGTTACACTTGAAGGTATGTCTGGCGACTTAGACTTTAAAGTAATGGGTATGGTTGACAGCAGTGGTGATGAAGATGAAAGTACATTAGAAGTTATGGTTAAAGGTGACACAGCAATGGGTTACACATTATCTCTAACTGGTATGGAATCTACAGGTTACACTGGTGATGTTAAAGCTATGTACAATGGCGAAATGATGTCATTCGGTTCAGCCAATAAAGTTACTAACGGTGTATCAATCACTTACATTGATGGTGATGTAGTGTCTTACACTGATGTTGATTTAATTGATTCATCTAAGTAATTTAAAACTATAAAAGGGGAAAGCATCGCTTTTCCCTTTTTTTATAGAAAGCGATTTTATTATGAAAAAAAAAATTCTCTTGTTAGGATTTTCAATAGCTCTTATTTCTCCTCTTGCTTCCGCAGATAACCAATTTCAGATATTTACTCATTTTGACGCAGAAATTTATACTGAAGCACAACCAGTACAAGCCTTTGTAGATGATTTTGATGCACCATTAAAATCGGGTGACAGTGCATTTACCTATAATATTTTTGAAGTGGGTGTTGGCTACGGTAATTTTAAAGTGGGTTTACAAAGTCGTTATGACTATGTTCTTAACTTTGATCCTGATACAGCTAAATATACTCATACCGAAAAGAATGATTTAGAGTTTGAAGATAGATTTTATACTTATTACCTTGATGCTAAACAAGCAACGTCTAATGGTGTATTCGTATCTTATGATTTTAAATTTTTAGATAAAAATGCATTAACAATAACACCTAAGCTTTCTGTTTTTGCCAGCTCACACTATCAAGATGCCACTGTAAATGGTGAGATTTTTAGTGATGAAGTTGAAGGTGCTGTAACTGTCGATTACAACTTTTCAAAAGATATTTTATTTAAAGAATTTACACCTTCACAAAAGCCTGAAGGGCTAGGCTATAGCCTAGATATTTTTGCCGATTGGCAAGTAAATGATGAGCTTAAAGTTGGTTTTAGCGTAAAAGATTTGCTCTATAAAACTCAGTACGAAGACAGTGGCTCTGTAAAGGGTCAAACTACTGAAATTCCATTTAGCGAAGATGATAACGGCGATATTATTACTCAGCCAACAGTTTCATTAAAAACATCTGCATTTGGAAATACGGTATCTCATGATTTCGAAATGGAAATGCGACTACAAGCATTTGCCGATTACAGAATAAACGACCGATTTTCGACTCAGTTAACTTTAAAACGTTACGATAAAGACACGTTTAGCCAATTAAAAGGCCGTATTCACTTTTGGGATCATTGGCGAGTACAAGCAGGCTACGAAACAAAAAGCGAAGCATTTTTAGTTGGTATTGAAAATGAGTATTTTGGTCTTAATTTACAAACTGATAGCCTAGATTTAGATAAAGCCTATTATGCGAATGTGAATTGGTACGTGAACATTAAGTTTTAAGGAATGAAGATGTTAAAACAAATTATACCTTTAGGGGTCGCTATTGCATTGGCCGGTTGTGGTTCTTCATCAGACAGTGACAGTTCAGAATCTGTTGCAGTGAGTGAAATTGCTACATCTTCTTCTGTCAGTTTTTATGTATCTAATTGGCAATCACCACAGGGCACGCTTAATGTTTTAGATAGCGATGGGGTGGTGCAAGAATCAATTGAAGTCGAAAACATCAATACTGCGAGTGTAAGTGTAACTCCACTTACTTTTAATAGTTTTGAGTTTATACCTAGCGATACCACTCTACCTTGTCCGCGATTTACAGGTTGTGGCAGAACTGTGCGTGGTGATGTAAATGACTTAAACGCAAACCGGTTAATCGATTACCAAGAATTGACAGCCGTTACTCTTAATTACAAAGCGGATGCATTTAGTGCACCGGGTGTAAATAAGGTTTATTTATCACCATTGAGCAAAGCAATTACAGAAGAAGGCTTTAGTGCTACACAGGCGAGTTTATCAGCCACGCCTTTTTATCATTTAACGCACAGTAATTTAAATGCAAGTGTTGAAGCAGAAATGGTGACAAATGCCTTCACCTACGCGGCAATTTTAGCTGGTGTTGCTGATAGTTCGTTTAGTGTTGAAAGTGCTTTTAATGCATTTACTAACTTGGAGACTGACCAGCAAGCATGGCAAGATTACAGCGATTTAGCAGCGCAGTATGTTACAGACAACTTATTTAGCGACCAAGGTAATGCTTTGCTGAAAAATGTAGCTGGTCAAGTTAAGCAAACGATTGCAAGTGTAACTACATTTGCAAATTGGCAGGCTCGCTCAGCAGAAGTGCAAAGCTTAGACTCAAGAGAGTTACTTGTTGATACGCGAAATATAATTGGTGTTGCAAGACTTCAAGAAAAAAGCTATTCAGATGAATTAGACGCAAAATTTACTGAGCTTGAAGGTGCGTTTGATGAAGATACACAAAGAACCCTTGATGCACTTAGTAATGCTTTAAACGAAGTTATCACAAATTATTCACCACTAGCTGATGGCTCTACACCATCGGGGCAATATAAGCTTCGTGATTTAGATATTGATTACAACCAATCACCTTATACTTGGGCTATTACTGGCACATATGATGAGTTACCTATAACCATTGATTTATCAATTCCAACTTTCAGAGTAAGTGGTGTATTAGGTAATAAAATCGAAGGTGTAATGAGCGCAACGGTCACAAATGGTGCTACGGTATTAAGTGTGGATGTAAGTGAGTTGCTGATTGAGTTTGATGGCATAGATGCTCAAAGTGAATTAAACCCAGAAGCCGATACGGGTATTACACAGGTAACCACCAACGTAATTATCAATAAAGCAGCGGGTAAACTCGAAGGTGATTTATCAGTAAACTTAAATCGTTTTGTTAATTCACTAGGTGAGGAGTCAACCACGTTATCTACTTTTGATTTTAATGGTGATTACGTAAGCGACATTCAAAGCACTGCATTTCATATCACAGCAGTAGAGGCTTCGCCTTTTGTTGGTGAAGATAATGACGATTTAGCATTTACTTTTGAATTAGATTTTCCATTGAATGGTGCAAGCGATTTTAAATTTGCGTACGTAGGCGATGTGGAAAACTTATCAGAACTTACTTCTACAGATATATTTGTTAGCATAAAAAACCGCGCGTTAGATTTACGTATCCGTGATGTTAATGGCAACATTAATCTAATAGCAAAAGGCGAAAATGGACGTTGGTTAGATGTAAAGCAAAAGGGCCGTAATTACAGTGGCGGTTTATATTTTGGTGATACTAAACTAGCTGATGTTGCTGCGGTACGTGGTATTCCTGGTGTTTTATTTCCAAATGGTGAGTTTGAGTCGTTATTTTAACCATTAGATTAAATAATTAAAAACTCAGCATATGCCTTACAGCTCAGCGCTTTTTGCGATGAGTGAAGTGTTTTTATAGCTATTCAAAATCCGATATTAGTTTTCTAGTATCGGATTTTTTAATGTTTGTTATATTAGTTAAATGCGCCTGAATCGAGGTAGCTGCCAATCCCGAGTGTAAACATCCATAGCCCCCATAAGCTGTGTTCAATAACACACACGACCGTTGAGCGGCTTTGTGCGTAGGTATACGCAAACAGTAAACCGCCCAAAAAGGCTAAGGCTACTGCAATCCAATTGGCATACACAATATGCGCCAACGCAAATACACTCGCACTGACTACAATACGCACTGCTTTTTTTGGCATGATGCGTTTATAACGATGAAAAAAATACGTTCGGAATATTAATTCTTGAGGAATAACCGACAGTATTGGATACAGCACCAGCAGTAAAAGCCAATCATTAAACGAGTTACGGGGAAGGGTAAACCAGTTGCCTTGATGAATAATCCCGTAAAACATGCCTGAGAACAGCGCACCTAAAAAAAAGAAGCTAAACACACGCCTTTTAACAGCAGAAAATTGCCCAAGGCTTGTGAGTCTAAACCGTTTAAAATGGGGATCGCCTAGTAGCAACATACAACACACACTCATAAGTATAATAAGCGCAGGGATAAGCCAATTAGCTAAATGCTCGCGTAATCCAAAACCCAACAAGGGCAGCAATATAAAAATGAGGGTAAATTCAAACCAGCGATATTGATTAGCGTTCAAGGTCGTCTCAACTTGCTTTTTTTAATAAGCTAACAAGCTAAGACGACACTTTTATGACGAGGGGGCTTACTTTGCTGCTTCCTCTTCATCAGGGAGGTATTTGTACAAGGCAATAATGGTGGCAAAAATGCTTACAAAAGTAATACCCATTAAACCAAACACTTTAAAGTTAACCCAAAAGTCGAGCGAAAAATTGTATGCAATATAAATGTTTAGTGCCGCTATACCAGCAGTTATAACAACCCACATTAGGTTAAGCTTATCCCATAATGGTTCTGGGACAACGATGGCTTGTTTTGTATCATTAGCGTTTTCGAGGATTGAGCTAAGCGCTTTTTTAACGAGATTTTTATTAAGTACATAACGGCTAACAAGTAACGTTAAACTTAAACCTGCATATATGAGTGTTGCTTTCCATTTAATGTATTGCTCATCATGAAGTACCAGCGTTAGCGTACCAAACACGGCAGCAATGCCAAAAAATATCCAATGACGAGTAGGCACATTGCCATGTTTAAAGTAGCTATAAGCAACTTGAATAAGCGTAGTGGCCATTAATAAACCAGTAGCCCAATAAATATCGACGAGTTTAAACACTGCAAAAAACAGTATGAGTGGAATGTATTCAATTAATGCGTGCATATACTACCTAAATTATACAAAAAAGAGTCAAAGGCTTTTTACCACATAAAGCTTAGCAACTACAAGGTTGACTTGTTGCCCTGTAACCCTTAGCCTGCGTGGCTTTATTACCAATTTGGTTTGGTATTTTTCATATCATCATATTCCCACGCTTAACCAACACTGATTTGGCGTGTATTTAGGAGCCTAAAATGAATAAAGCAGAACTCGTTGCTGCCATTGCACAAAAAAGTGAATTAACAAAAAAAGATTCTCAAGCGGCACTTTCAAGCTTGCAAAAAGTCATTACTAAATCGCTTTCTGAGGGCGATCAAGTTCAAATTAATGGCTTTGGTACCTTTGCGCTAAGTTATTACCCAGCGCGTACTGGGCGTAACCCACAAACAGGGGCTGCAATTGAAATAGAAGGCGCAAATAAAGCGGTTTTTAAACCAGCTAAGGCGTTAAAAGATCTGCTTTAAATTTATTTAAGGTTTTAAACCTCGTATTGATAGATAAGCTACATGAGCGCGAAGTAAATTCGCACCTACGGGTATATACTGTAGGTCAGGATTACACGTCGCGTTTAATGGCTTTAAATTACATGAGCGCGAAGTAAACGCACCAATGGGGAAATATGCTGTAGGTGAGGTTTTATACCTCGCTTTTGGTGGTGTTAAATTACATGGGCTGGAAATAAAGTCGCACTTATGTACATTATTCATAATCTCTAAATAATTTACATGGATTATAAATCCTACTTAAATTAAATCCTTTATTTTCAATTGCTTGTTATCGGCACGCATCGTGCTTTTTTGATTGTGTATTTTAAATATACCTTTTAAGAAAATAAGGAGATCTCAATGAGTACATTACAAACAAGCACACGTTTACAAGGCAAAAAAATCGCAATTTTAGCCACTGATGGATTTGAGCAAAGTGAGCTTTTATCTCCACGCAGCGCATTACTTGATGCTGGTGCGAACATCGAAATAGTATCAATTAAAGAAGGTCAAATTACTGGCTGGGATGAAGACAAGTGGGGCGATAAAGTAACAGTAGATAAACTAGTTACAAACGCGGATCCTGCTGATTACGACGCGCTTATGCTTCCTGGTGGTTTATTTAATCCAGACAGTTTACGCCAAGATAAAGATGCTAAAGCATTTATTGATGGCTTTTTTGGGGCAGAAAAAAATAAACCCGTTGCTGCTATTTGCCACGCACCGTGGTTGTTAGCTGAAATTAATAAATTGCGCGACCGTACTATTACTTCTTTTCCTAGTATTAAAAGCGATTTAATTAATGCAGGTGCTAATTGGGTCGATCAAGAAGTATGTGTAGACCAAGGTTTGGTAACAAGCCGAAGCCCAGCTGATTTAGAAGCATTTAATGCTAAGTTTATTGAAGAGATTTTAGAGGGTAAACACCAAGCTCACTAATTTGCTTTTTAAAAAACAAAAAAGGGCATTTTAAATGCCCTTTTTTAATGCGTAAATTTACACTTTTTATAATGCGGTTGCGGCTTTCATTTCACTAACAAATGCTTTTAACTGCGTTGTCATTGCGTCTAAATCGTTAAGGTTAGCTTCAATAATTTTAACTACAGCAGAGCCTGAAATAGCACCTGCTGCGCCTGCGTTAAGTGCGGCTTTTACATCATCTGGTGTTGAAATACCAAACCCTAAAAGAGCAGGAGCTGCATGGTATTCTTTTAATTTAGTGACAATATTACCCGCTGGCATTTGTGCTTTAGTATCGGTACCGGTAACACCAGCGCGCGATAGTAAATACGTATAACCACGACCGTAAGAGGCGCATTGGCGAAGTGTGTCATCATCTGCATTAGGTGTTGCAATAAAAATTGGGTCTACACCGTTATCCATTGCTGACTTTCTAAATATCTTAGATTCATGCAGAGGCACGTCAGCCACTAAAATAGAGTCTACACCTACCGCTTTTGCATCTTTGTAAAATGCTTCTATGCCGCGCTTAAAAACAAGGTTTGAGTAAAGCAATAATCCAATTGGAATATCGGCGTTATACTCGCGTATCTCTTTAATAACATCAAAGCAATCTTGCGTGTTAATGTGCACATCAAGTGCGCGAATATTAGCTTTTTGAATTACAGGACCATCCGCAATCGGATCAGAAAACGGAATACCAAGCTCAAGTGCATCAGCGCCGCCGTCAATTAAGCTTTTAATAATCGCAACACTTTGCTCTTTACCTGGGTCGCCAATTGTTACAAATGGTACAAACGCACCTTGTTTTTTCTCGTTAAGCGCTGCAAACATTTTACCGTAACGATCCGTTTTTACTTGGCTCATAGCTGACCTCTTTCAGATAGTACATTGTGAACGTGTGCTAAATCTTTATCGCCACGACCACTTAAATTAATAACTAAAACGCTTTCCTCGGTTTGCTCTTCTGCATACTTAAGTGCATAAGCAAGCGCATGGCTTGATTCAAGCGCCGGAATGATCCCTTCGTTTTTAGCAAGTGATTGAAACGCATCAAGCGCTTCTGTATCTGTGATACCCACGTATTGCGCTCGACCGGTTTCGTGTAAAAATGCGTGCTGAGGACCAACCGCAGGGTAATCAAGACCCGCTGATACAGAGTAAGACTCTTCAATTTGGCCATCGTCATTTTGCATAATGTACGTGTAAGTACCGTGTAATATGCCTTTAGTGCCTTTACAAATTGTTGCACCGTGCTCATTTGTATCAAGCCCTTTCCCAGCAGGCTCAACACCAATTAATTTAACGCCTGGCTCGTCAATAAAGTCAGTGAACATACCAATTGCGTTTGAACCACCACCAACACAGGCAATTACAGCGTCAGGTAAACGACCTTCGGCTTTAAGTACTTGTTGTTTAGCTTCTTCACCAATAACTTTTTGATACTCACGTACAATTGTTGGGAATGGGTGAGGACCCGCAGCCGTGCCTAGTAGGTAATGCGCGTCTTGATAATTTGCTGACCAGTCACGCAGGGCTTCATTTACTGCATCTTTTAATGTGCCAGAACCCGCTGTTACCGGAATAACCTCTGCGCCCATTAACTTCATTCTAAATACGTTTGGTTGCTGACGTTCAACGTCTTTTGCGCCCATATAAATTCGACATTTTAAACCCAGTAGTGCACATGCAAGCGCGGTTGCAACGCCGTGTTGGCCCGCGCCTGTTTCAGCAATTACTTGTTTTTTACCCATGCGCTTAGTAAGTAACGCTTGGCCAAGTACTTGGTTGGTTTTATGTGCGCCGCCGTGTAATAAGTCTTCACGCTTTAGATACAGTTTTACTTTTGGGTTTTTAACTAAATTGCGCGTTAAAGTAAGTGGGGTAGGACGACCCGCATACTCGTTTAATAATTTACTTAGCTCAGCCTGAAACTCAGGATCTTTTTGTGCTTTGTTAAATTCGTTTTCTAACTGCTTAAGCGCAGGGACAAGTAACTCGGGTACAAACATACCGCCAAACTCGCCAAAATAAGCTGGATTTTGCATTTTAACCTCAATAATTTCTGATGCTTGTAAAAGCATTATGTAATTTGTTAGGGCACTTTTTACCCGCAGATTCTTCAACGCCTGAGTTTAAATCAAGGCCTAAGGCACCTTTTAAAAGCGCATCTTTAATATTGTCTGGATTTAAGCCTCCAGCGAGCATAAAGGGTGTAGTTGCATCATGAAGCACCGACCAATCAAATGCTTTACCTGTACCGCCAGCTTGTGTATCGCTGTGTGTATCGTAAAGGTGTCGGTCAACGCCATTTACAGGCGTTGGCAATGCATCTTTTATTGCTTGGGCTTTCCAAATCTCGCAGCCGGTAGGTAACTGTGTACGCAACTGAGCGATGTAATCGTCACTTTCTTGACCATGTAATTGAACTGCCGCCAATTTTAGCACACTTGCGTATTGAGCAACTTGATCAATTGGGGCATCTACAAACACACCCACAAAATTAAGCGGGGCACTTTGGCTAAGCTCTTTTGCGCAATCTAAATCAACATAGCGTGGCGATTTAGGATGAAAAATTAAACCACCGTAAATAGCACCGTTTTGATATGCCGCTTGTGCATCTTTGGTACGTGTTAAACCACATACTTTATTGTCACCAAAAATAACACGGCGACATGCTTGCTCTAAATCACGCTCGCCCATAAGTGAGCTGCCAATTAAAAAACCATCGCATAATGGGGCTAAACGTTTTACGTCTTGATGGGTGTAAATACCCGATTCCGAAATAACCACTTTATCTGCCGGAATAAGCTTTCGTAGTTTTTCGGTAGTAGCTAAATCGGTGCTTAAATCGCGTAAATCACGGTTATTAATACCAATAATTTGTGCATCAAGCGCAAGTGCACGGTGTACTTCTTCTTCATTACTTACTTCGGTTAATACCGACATATTAAGTGAATCGGCAACAGCGTGCAGTGCTTTATAGCTTTCGTCATCGAGTACTGAAAGCATTAATAATATAGCGTCACCGCCATAAATACGCGCCATATATACTTGGTACTCATCTATAAAAAAGTCTTTACAGATAAGCGGTTGTTCTACTTGGCTGCGCACAAATTCAAGATAGTCAAAACTGCCTTGAAAATATTTAGCATCAGTTAACACGCTCATGCAGGTAGCGTATTTTTTATAAACCGATGTGATTTCGGTTAAATCAAATGGCTCTCTAATTAACCCTTTTGAAGGCGATGCTTTTTTACACTCTAAAATAAACTGTGTGCCTGGGGCGGCTAATGCTTTGTAAAAACTACGGCTTGTAGGCACAGCAAGGTGTTTAAAGCTTTCAAGCGGGCGTGCGGCTTTACGCTCAATGAGTTCTAATTTTTTATCAGCAACAATTTTGTCTAATACATTAGCCATTACTTACCTCAATAATTGCATTTAGTGTGTTCATGGCTTGCCCTGAACTTAATAATGTTTGTACTTGCTTTGCCCCTTCTTTTAACGTTTCTGCTTTACCTGTTAGGTATAAAAGGGCAGCTACGTTAACCACAATAGCAGCATTATGTGCATCAGTGCCTTTGCCTTGTAAGATGGCAAGGCTAGCATTTGCGTTGTATTGTGGGCCTTCACCAGCGAGTTGTTCAAGTGAATAGTTTGCAAGGTCAAAGTCGCTTGGGTTTAGCGTGTACTGTGTAAGCTCGCCATTATTTAGCTCAACTACCGTTGTTGGACCGTGTAGAGCTATTTCGTCAGTGCCCGAGCCGTGAACAATCATAGCGCGCTTTGTGCCAAGGGTTTTAAGTGTTTGTGCCATTGGCATACATAACGCTTCGTTGTACACACCTAACAATTGCACATCAGGTGCTGCTGGGTTAGCAAGCGGGCCTAAAATATTAAAAATAGTGCGTGTTTTAAGCGCTGTACGCACGCCCATCGCATGGCGTACGCCACTGTGATAGTGCGGTGCAAACAAAAAGGTAAAATTGGTTTGCTCAAGGCATTTTGCTGCCTGCTCTGGGCTCATATCTATATTAATGCCCAGCGCTTTTAGTAAGTCGGCAGATCCTGAATTACTCGATACACTGCGATTACCATGTTTTACCATGTTAATGCCAGCAGCAGCAGCAACTATGGCTGCTGTTGTGCTTATATTAATTGTGTTTGAGCCATCGCCGCCAGTGCCACAGCTATCAGCAAGTTGTGTACTGCTGGTAGTAAAAGCAACAGCGTTTTCGCGCATTGAGGCTGCAGCACCTGCTATTTCATCGCTTACTTCGCCTTTAATTTTAAGGCTTATTAGTAGGGCGGTTAGCTCAATCTCGCTCATGTTACCTTGCATTATTTCATCAAACAGTGCTTTGGCGTCTGCGTAGCTTAATGATTGCCCTGTAATTAGTTGTTCAATCGCATGTTGAACATTTATGGGTTGTTCTGGTTGTGTACTCATAATGTCCTCTTTTATTTGGCGCGTGTTAAGTAAGCGACACTTTGCTGAAGTAGCATTGCGCCGTTTGGCGTCAGTATTGATTCTGGATGAAACTGATAACCCAATGCATTGTCATCATGATGATAAATAGCCATAGGGATATCTTCGTACTGGGCAATAACCTTTATATTATCAGGCACTTTTGTTGCCATTAATGAATGGTAACGTGCTACAGGCATTGTATTGCCCATACCATCAAATACAGGATGTTCGCCTAAATTAATAATTGAAGACTTACCATGTACGGTTTCACCCGCGTGACCGATTACTCCGCCATAGCTTTGTGTTAACGCTTGTTGGCCTAAACAAATGCCTAACATTGGGAAGTGGCCTTTAGAGAGCTCAATAAGCTCCATTAAACAGCCTGCATCGCTTGGTGTGCCAGGACCTGGCGAAAGTACTAATAGTACTTGTCCTTGCTCTTGGCGCATTTTATTAAAAATAACCTCAGCGCTAATGTTGTTTCTGTAAACAACCAGTTCGCAGCCAAGCATCGTAAGCTCATCAACTAAGTTATATGTAAATGAGTCAAAGTTATCTAAAAAATAGATTTTAATAGGATTCGCTTTACTCATTTTATACCGCCTTATACGTAGATTTTATGGCGGTGATAACCGCTTGTGCTTTAGCGCGAGTTTCGTTTGCTTCTGAAATAGGATCTGAGTCAAACACTACACCTGCACCTGCTTGCACGTAGGCTATGTTATTTTTAACAAAAGCAGAGCGAATAACAATACAGCTATCCATTGCGCCATCACCGGTTAAGTAACCTACAGCGCCGCCATAACTGCCACGGCGTTTCCCTTCAGTTTGACGAACAAGCTCAGCAGCACGTACTTTTGGTGCACCAACAAGGGTGCCCATATTCATACACGCTTGGTAAGCGTGCAGTGCATCAAGTTCTGGTTTTAATGTGCCAACAACGCGTGAAACTAAATGCATTACCTGTGAATAGCGGTCTACTTTTAATAACTCTTTGGCAAAACGAGTACCTGCAACACTAATGCGGGCTACGTCGTTACGCGCTAAATCAACAAGCATTAAATGCTCGGCGCGCTCTTTTTGATCGTTTCTTAGTTCCAGCTCAATGCGGCTGTCTAAGTCTGGATTTATTTGCCCGTTAGCAAACTTGCCACGCGCTCGAGTACCAGCAATTGGGTAAACTTCTACTTGCTGATTACTTACGTCGTACTTAAGGGCAGACTCAGGAGACGCGCCAAATAAAGCAAAGTCTTCATCGCGCATATAAAACATGTAAGGGCTTGGGTTTTGCTTTTTAAGCTGGCTATACGCATGTAAAGAATCAGGGCAAGGTAGTGAAAATGTACGCGACGGCACTACCTGAAAAATATCACCATCAACAATATTCTTTTTAAGCTTAACAACTTGCTCGCAGTAAGTGTCATCGTCTATATCAACGCTTACCTCACATTCGCCACTTTGCATATCCGCACTAAATTCTGCTGCGTTATCGCAAAGTGTATTTAACCGCTCAAGCTCTTTACCTACTTCAAAGCAGTTAGCGTGTACGTCTGGGCCGTTAAATACATTACCAATGAGCTCAGTTGTTTGCTTTTGATGATCAATAACAACTAACGTTTCAGCTAAATAAAATACGTAATCTGGGCAGGTGTTTTCGCCATCAGGTACATCACTTAATTGCTCAAAGTTTGCAACCATGTCGTAGGCAAACACACCGCCTAAAAATACCGAAAACGGATTTTCGGTAGTGCTTTGAATGCTGTTAATACAGGTACGAAGAGCACTGAAGGCGTTATCGGCAACAAGCTTACTTGCTTCGTCTATATCGCTGCTGGTGTCTTGGTAGTTAAGTGTAAGCGTTGTGTCGTTTAATTGTGAATCACAGCTCTTAACATTTGCTTGTAAGTAGCTTAATAATTGCTTGCCGTTATTAGATTGTGCGCTAACAGTTACCGTTTTACCCTTACATACAATGCGCAGGGCGCTATCAACTAAAATTAAACTTTTTACACTGTCTTTAGAATCAATCTCAGCCGATTCAAGCAGTAGTGAGTTAGGCTTATCAAGTGCCGCGTATAATGCAAGAGGGCTACTAATATAGTCGCGTACTTGCGTTATGCTTGTTACTTCGCCTGGTGTGGTAGTTATATGACTAAAAATCAAACCTCATTCCCTCAAAAAATTAAACCCCGCAATGCGTTAGCAGTGCGGGGTTTGAATAACGATATCTAAATTACAAACAGATCATTACCGTCCCGCTATATCAGGCGCCACCACCAACGATGTGTAAGAGTAAGACCGTTATTCATGTTTTTCTGCCTCAAAATTTATTAAATATTTTTAACGTATACGTTTCGTAAAATTTAGTTATAAAAAAACCCGCATAGTTGCGGGTTTTGAATTTTTGTTAGACACGACAATTCATCACCCGAAAATTACGAGTGCCACCACCAAATAGTGTTTAAGTTTGAATTGATCATTATTGTTAATTCTTAATGTGTCTGAAAGTGGCTACAGTAAAACGTATCTTATGCTTTTGTGTCAAGTGTTTATTTAAAACAATTTAGTCAAAAAAGTTGTTATACTTACATAAACACCAGTAACCCTTAATTTTAAGCAGTTTTCTTTTGATAAAATACGATTTACATAGCCATACTACACATTCAGACGGGCGTTTGACGGTTGAAGAATTATTGCATCGCGCTGTTGATAAAAATATTGATGTGTTTGCTATTACCGATCATGACACTGTGGCGGCTATTAAGCCTGCTCAGCAATTTATTGAAGCAGAAAACTTACCGCTTTCATTAATAACGGGTACCGAAGTGTCTACCAAATGGGAAAGCTTCGAAATTCATATTGTAGGTTTAAATATTGATATTAATAATATTGACCTTACTTCTTTATTAACGGCTCAGCAGCAAAAGCGAGAAGAGCGTGCACTAGAAATTGGCGCACGCCTTGCAAAAAATGGCTTTGATGGCATTTACGAGCAAGCTAAAGAGCTGGCAAAAGACGCGCAAATTACGCGCGCACATTTTGCACGCGCTCTTATTGAGCGCGGTGTAGCTAAAAATTTCCCGGGTGTTTTTAAAAAGTACTTAGGGCGCGGCAAAACAGGCTATGTACCTAGTTGCTGGTGCACCATGCAAACCGCTGTAGAGGCAATACATGCCGCTGGTGGTGTTGCTGTACTTGCGCACCCAAGTAGCTATCAAATGTCAAACAAGTGGCTACGCAAATTATTAGTAGAATTTAAAAGTGTAGGAGGAGACGCAATGGAAGTTGCGCAACCTCAACAGGCGCCAAGCGAACGTCAATTTTTAGGTGAACTCAGTCGTGAGTACGAACTACTTTGCTCGCAAGGGTCTGATTTTCATTTTCCGACAAGCTATTTAGAGCTTGGCAAAAATTTATACTTACCGAAAGACTGCCAAGGTGTTTGGCAAGTTTGGGAAGGACAAGAAGGGGCATTAACATGAGTCAATTATTCCATATTCATCCTGATAACCCGCAACCAAGATTGATTAGTCAAGCCGTTGATATTATTAAACAAGGCGGTGTTGTTGTTTACCCAACAGATTCGGGCTATGCCATTGGCTGTAACATTGGTAATAAGCAAGCCAAAGAGCGCATAGAGCGTATTCGTGGTATTGAAAAAAACGATAATTTTACGCTAGTTTGCCGTGATTTATCGGAGCTATCTACTTATGCACGTGTAGATAACCAGCTATTTAGATTAATTAAAAATAATACGCCAGGGCCTTATACCTTTATTTTTAAAGGCACAAAAGAAGTCCCTAAGCGTTTATTAAACGACAAGAAAAAAACAATTGGTATGCGTGTAATTGAACACCCAATTGCTTGTGCGTTACTTGCCGAACTTGGCGAGCCATTAATGTCGTGTTCTTTAATTTTACCCGGGCAGCAGTTTACTGAATCAGATCCGGATGAAATATTAGAGCGATTAGATAAACACGTTGATTTAATTATTCACGGTGGCCATTTAGCCGAGCAAGCAACCACAGTAATCGACTTGTCGGAAGATGAAGTTAAAATATTACGTGTTGGCTGTGGTGATACAAGCCCGTTTGAGTAATAACAAGTGAGCGAAAGTACTGCGAATACAAAAAATAGTGAAAAGCCAGTGCAGCAAAAGCTGCCACTGGCTTTTTTGCATGGTAAAGCGGTTGTAGATAAACCAGAAGATTTATACATTCCACCTGACGCGCTCGAAATAATATTAGAAACCTTTGAAGGCCCGCTCGATTTACTGCTTTATTTAATTAAAAAGCATAAGCTTGATGTGCTCGATCTTTCTATTTTTAGTATTACAGAGCAGTATGTAAGTTACGTTGAAATGATGACCGAGTTTCAACTCGAACTTGCCGGCGAATATTTAGTAATGGCTGCGTTACTTGCACAAATTAAGTCGCGCTTATTACTCCCTGTTCACGAAGAGCTTGAAGAGGAAGAAGACCCTCGCGCTGAGCTTATTAAACGCCTGCAAGAATATGAGTTATTTAAAAAAGCCGCCGAAAACCTCGATGATATCCCCCGCGTTGGGCGTGATATTTTTATAGCGCATGCCGCTATGCCAATAAGTGAAGATACAAGTCAAAACCTCCCCGATATTGAACTTAAAGACTTAATGCTGGCGTTGAGTGATGTTATGGCGCGAGCAAAAACGTTTGAACATCATCAAATTACTGCCGAAGTACTCTCAACCCGAGAGAGAATGAGCCAAATATTACAACAGCTATCGAAAGCAAATTCAGCGGTGGTATTTAATACGCTTTTTACGCCTGATGAAGGGCGTAGTGGTGTGGTGGTTAGTTTTATAGCCATGCTTGAGCTCATTAAAGAAGGACTTGTTACTTGTTTGCAAGTAAGCCCAGAGAGCTTAATTTATGTCAGCTTGAGCGAGCAATCCACCCTATAAACTTATCTGTTTAATCCTCAACTTCTAAAAACTGACTTTAATTATCAAAGTTCTGTGCGTATACGCACGTAAAGTGTTTGTAAATGTTATTTTCATTTACGGCTATGCACTATATTGTAACGTCATAGCATTATAGGACGTTACACATGTTTAAAAATACACCTTCATCTTACGGACTTGTCGCCATTATTTTACATTGGCTCATGGCGTTGACTATTTTTGGCCTGTTTGGTTTAGGTTTATATATGGTTGAGCTTACTTATTACGATAGCTGGTATAAAGGCTCGCTCGATTTACATAAAAGCATTGGTATTACGCTTGTGGCCGTATTTTTATTTAGAATTTTATGGCGTGCTTTATCTACACAACCTAAACCATTAGGTGAAAGTAAAGGCATGAACCAATTAGCACACACCGCGCATATTGCTATGTATATTATTTTGGCCGTTATTGTTGTTGCTGGGTATTTAATATCAACCGCAGACGGACGTCCAATAGAAGTGTTTACCTTATTTAACGTATCAGCGCTTGATTTTGCTTTTGATGACCAAGCCGATATTGCAGGAAAAGTACATTATTACGGCGCGTGCACATTAATAGGGTTTGCAGTATTGCATGCACTAGGGGCGTTAAAACATCACTTTATCGATAAAGATAAAACCTTAATCAGAATGATCAAACCATTAAAGGATGATTAAAATGAAAAAATTATTAGTAAGCACAGCCGTTTCGGCTGCAATGATGTTATCGGCAACAGCCGCTAATGCAGCTGATTATGTAATTGATACAAAAGGCGGGCACGCATCTGTTAACTTTAAAATTAAACACTTAGGTTACAGCTGGTTATATGGTCGTTTTAATACTTTTGACGGCACATTTAGTTATGATGCTAAAAACCCTGATGCATCAAAAATTATGGTAAATATTGACACCACAAGCCTTGATTCTAACCATGCAGAGCGCGATAAGCACTTACACGGTAAAGATTTTTTAAATGTGGATAAATACCCAAAAGCGACATTTAAAAGCACGAGTATTAAATTTGATGAAGATGGTGAAGAGGCCGACGTAACCGGCGAATTTACGCTGCATGGCGTAACTAAAACTATTACCTTTGAAATAGATAAAGTGGGCGAAGGGAAAGATCCGTGGGGTGGATACCGCGTAGGTTTTGAAGGCGAAACCAGCCTTAAACTTACCGACTACGGTATTGATTACAACTTAGGGCCTGCATCTACTCATGTTGATATTATTTTATCAATAGAAGGCGTTCGTAAGTAATACAGATATTGAATATAAAAACGCCACTTACTGTGGCGTTTTTTTTGCTTAACAGAAACTCAAATTAAGCGACTTTGAATTTGTTTATTTTGTGCTATTAATACGTGACTTTAATAGCGGCCTTAAATCCTCAGGCAACCAGCGCATAAGTAAATCGTTATAAGCCTGCGTTTTTTTAATAACTTTAAGCTGCTCATTTAGAATAGCGATGTCTTTTGCGCCTTGCTCGTTTTTAGTACAACCAATAAAGCCATAACTGAGCGCTGGAGATTCGTTTAATGGACGCTGCGTTAAGTTTTCTTCAAAGTGCATTGATTTAGCTAAATAGTAATGCTCGCTTGGGTAACCCAGCAAAATATCAATCCGTTTTAGGTTAAGCATATATGTGAGGCTCGCTAGGCTATCGCGTGTGGGTCTAATTACTAAATCAATGTTGGGTGTACTGTTTATTAAAGTATCTATCTCTTGGCCGTAAGAGCGGCTCATAGAAACTCCAAGAGTTAGTTTTTTATCTTGTATTAAATTGAGTAGTGATACTTCTTTTGATTCCGCTATATTTAGCGCTTTGGCGAGCTTTTTGTGCATTGCTATTGAAGGCGAGAGGCCCGTTGTTGAGCTTTCGTCTGTGAAATAAATATGCTCTTTTCTGTAATCATTTTTATAAAGCGATAACGCACAAGCATTATTTGAAGTATTAGACAGCTCTTGAATTACTTTACCTGAGGGGATAAGCATGCGGTTAAAGGTAATATTAGGAAGTTGTTTTTCAAGTAAAGAAATTATGCTTTCGTCACGGCCTTGGTGTTGATATTGACCATTTAAAATATAATAGGGTGCAAAATCGTGCGCTAGCCAGTTTATGGTTCTAGCATTGCTTATTGAGCTCAGGCAGAAAAAAAGTAAGAAAGTTAAAAATATACGGAGCATTACAACAGCTACCAGTAATTATTATTGTAAAACTATTGTAACCAATAAAGAGCTAAAAAGTAAAATGCCAGCAACAAGGCTGGCATAATATCTTATCAATAATTGCAATAATAAAAGGCAATTAAAGTTATGTGTTGCTTAGTTAGCTTTTAGCCACTTAACAAACTGGCGTGCATCACTCGCTTTTTGAAATAATGCATTTTTTAAACCTTGTGTATCACTGAAGATTACACGATGTTTGTTTACTGAAATTGATTGCACTGGATGTGCTATTTGGATCATAGACCCATTATATTTATAAGACATAATAAAACTCACTTTATTCTTGTTATTTATTCTGCGCTATATTTTTATAGCAAATTGCAGTCAATAAATTAACGATGTTGTGTTTAGCTTCATTACAGTGTTGACGATCTTTATGACACTTTTGCGATGATAGTAAAAAATCATCTCGGTATTATTCAAGGGGTTCTCGCCGTACAATAACTTAGCTTTCAAATATACGTTTTGCGGGGCTTACTGGATCAGGGTAAATGGTTAACCGCGGCGGTTTCTTTAAACCAGAGAGGGAAGGTAACTTATATATAAATTGTGTGCAAGCTATTTATTATAAAAATATTTATAATAAATCTTATCAACTGCTTACAAAGCCCATTTTTAGTTACCAAAGGATAAGTATGAATTACCTAATAGTGAGTGATATTTATGGTTTAACCCCTGCTTTAAGGACGTTATCACAGGCAATTAGTTCAAATTTAGTGATTGTTGACCCTTACAATAACAAGATTCAAGCTATTGAAAGTGAACAAGATAGTTATAATAATTTTATACAGCAGTGTGGCCATGATAAATACACGGACAAACTTCAAAAATGCTTTGAGAGTTTAAAAGTGCCGACCACGTGTATTGCTTTTAGTGCAGGGGCAAGCGCAGCATGGCGGGCACAGTTATTAACAGGCAATACACACCTTAAAAAGTTAATTGGCTTTTATCCGTCGCAAATTCGTAATTATTTAGCGTTAGATGCAAATGTACCCTGTGAATTCATATTCCCAGAAAGTGAGAGTCACTTTAATGTTGATGAAGTTATTAAAGCTTTAAGCACCAAAGTGGGTGTTAAGTGTTATAAAACCAATTTTTTGCATGGTTTTATGAACGAGTACTCAACCAATTTTGATGCGCAAGGGCTGGTTGAATATAGTAACTATATAAAACAGAGCAGCCGTTAAAGCGTGTTTAGCTGCTTTTTATTAATATCAGGAAAATCAGTACGGGTATTATATTTTGCATACAGCGTTGTAAAAACGCTACTACCGGATAGCTTATCTAACTCTTTTATAAAGGTTTTCGCACTAGAGCGAGCGGGTCTACAGCATGTTTGATACTGTTTTATTATACCCGCGACAGATAAACCTTGTTTTTGTAGCTTAAGATCGGCCTGTGCAAAAAAAGCCGCACCCGTCCAATAAACACGTTGCTGGGCGCGTTGTTTCCACATATCGGCAGAGAGCTTATTAAGTGGCTGTGTTTTAGTTTTAGTTTGCAGGCGGGCACGATCAAATCCTGCATTTAAACGTTGTACAAACTGCGGCTGGGTAATTATACCGCTGTCACGCATTATTACGTTTTGCATATAACTGGCAAAACCCTCGCTTAGCCAAAAACCGGAATAGGGAAGTAGCGGCAAATATAAATGCGAAAGTTCATGGTATAGCGTCCAATCTTTAGTGAATGCATTTAAACTGGCGTAGCGATCTATATGTAGTTCAAGCCCATCGGGGTTATTGCGCTTAACTGTAGCCCAAGGCACAGGCTCAAAAGCAAAGTATTGCGGTTTTAAATAAATAGGCAAAGTGGTTTGTTTTAAAGGCCCCAGTGTATTTTGTGTTTTTTCAACACTTTGATTAACCCATGTAGACACCGTATTTTGAGCATTACTTGAGAGCGAGCTAAGGTTATGTATGACTACTTCAACGGCTAATACGTTAAAAGAGCTGATTAATAGTAGCAGTACAAAAAAGTATTTCATTAAAATGCTCCACTGTAATTTAATAACTGGTACGCCAGGGTTAACATACAAGACCAACTAAATGGATAAATAATCACGCCTAATTCTTTATTTTTTAAAATGATAGTAACTATAAAAGTACAAATACAGACACTTCTAGCTAAGCATGGTTTAATCAATTAATCGTTATTTTAAGTTAGGTTTTAGCCATGACGTATCAGCATATTCAAGTTCCTGAGCACGGCCAAAATATCACTATTGATGCACAAGGACACTGGCAAATACCGTTAGAACCTATCATTGCTTTTATTGATGGCGATGGCGTGGGGCTGGATGTTATGCCGGTGATGCGCCACGTTGTTGATAGTGCAATTGAGCATTGTTATAAAAGTGCACGGAAAATTCATTGGATGCAGGTTTATAATGGCGAGCAGGCCGCAAAGCTGTATGACGGTGACTGGTTCCCGCAAGAAACAATTAACGCGGTACGTGCCTGCAAAATTGCCATAAAAGGGCCGTTAACCACACCACTGGGTGGTGGCTTTAGATCGCTTAATGTTGCACTCAGGCAAGAAATGGATTTGTTTGTAAATATGCGCACTATAAAAGGCTTTAGTGCACTCCCTTCTCCTTTAAAAAACCCTTTTTTAACAAACATAACAGTGCTTCGTGATAGCAGCGAAGACGTGTACTCAGGTATTGAGTGGCAAGCAGGGAGTGTAGAAAGTGAAAAAATGCTCGACTTTTTATGCGAAGAAATGGGCGTAACCCGCCTAAGGTTTTCACAAGAATGCGGTATTGGTATTAAAAATATATCTAAAGAAGGCTCTGAGCGACTAATGCGCTTTGCCATTTACTATGCACTTAAAAACGATAGTGAATCATTAACACTAGTGCATAAAGGCAATGTACTTAAATTTACCGATGGAGCATTTAAGCGTTGGGGGTATGCACTTGCACAAAGCGAATTTAATGCCACTGCACATGAAAATGGGCGGTGGATGCAAATAGAGCGAGTAAATCAAGCACCTCTAATTATTAAAGAAGTTATAGCCGACAATATGCTGCAGCAATGTTTAATGCACCCAGAGCAATTTGATGTAGTGGTGACGACTAATCAAAACGGCGACTTTTTAGCGGATATGTTGAGCGCACAAGTTGGCGGTGTTGGCATAATGCCTGCTGCAAATTTAAATAACGATGTCGCATTTTTTGAGCCTACACACGGCACGTTTGAACGTATAGCAGGGCAAAATAAAGCAAACCCCAGCAGTAGTATTTTAAGTGCGGTATTAATGCTTAAATTTATGGGATGGGACGAGGCCGCATTACTGATAGAAAATGCGTTAGAGCAAACATTTAAAAGTGGTGAAGTAACCTTTGATTTAGCGCAAGAGCAGAGCGATAACTCAAGTATTCATAACTCGACAACCTTAACTTGTACTGGCTTTGCAAAGAAGGTTATCGAGCACTTTTAAACACATTCATTATTAAGCTGCTGAGGCAGTTTTTACTCTGTGCATGCAAGGGCGGTTGGTTAACTGCGCTGCACGATGGTAAATCTCATGTGCTTGAGGTTCATCGCACTGCGTACCACTAAGCGTATCCATTAACGCAACAACAATAATTGCAGGAACCTGGCAGCAATATTCGTCTAAAACGGCTTCCGTCGTTTGTGCATCAACATGGCAAAGTGGGTGGTTTTTAAGTTGGTATGCGTTTAGCAATGTATCCACTTCTAATACATCATTTGGTTGGTGCTTTGTTTTACGGCATTTACAACCAAACTCATCAACTAAAGTAGCTAATGCTTGGTAAGTTTCAGTGGTGTTAGTTTTTGCGCATAACTGCTCTTCAATAAACTGATGTAAGTTAGCATCAATAAATAACCCGTCTTGTTGTGTAAAGCTTGATGTTGTCATAATTATTACTCTTAGTTTGTTGGCTTAACTTCACTCTAGCGCTAAGTGTATTATTAATGAAATTGTTGTTTTCAATAACTGACATTGATTTCATCAATAGTAAGTTTTAAAACTAAATAAAAAATAGAAAACATACCTAAATTATACTAATTAATTTGGTGCAGAGCGGTAAAAACGTGCACAAAACTGGAACAAGGGGATTAGTTGATGAGTTAAGGTGGATGCTTAGTTAATTGTTTTTATTGAATTTTAATTGTTTTATGAAGTTGGTACTAAGCTTGCTAATCTTACACTGTAGGTAGACTCCTATATCGACGATTTCCAAAAGCGCCATGGTATTTTCCCAAAGTTGAATACCACGGCGCTTTTTTATTTTCTCGTGTATTTTATTCAGCCGTAACAATAGTAATATTAAATTTTAATAAAGTAGGGAATAGCCACTAAAATAGCGCCTACAATCAACAGCATGCTAACACTGCTCATAAAATACGGAAATACCAATAGCGACAAACCAATACAAAGCGGTACTACGGCTTTTTTTCTTCGCCCGTAAGTAAGGTAGCCAATACCTATGCCTCCAAACAAAACACTCCACGCAATTATTGATGCACTATCCATTTGTAAATTACCTATTTTGAAATACTGATTTAAATTACGACCGACATAGCCAGCTTTTCAATACCATGTGAAGGAGTCCATCTTTTAAATTCCACGAAGCCATGCTTTTTATATAAATTTATTGCAGGAGTATTAGCAACCGCAGTCTCCACTATTGCATGAGAAAAATCATCCATTGCTAAAACATAACTTATTAGCTTACTTGCGATACCTTTTTTAAAATGACTAGGATCAACGGTTAAACTACAAATATCTAAATACTCGTTGTTTGTATCTACTTCTATAACGGCTGCTAAGCATTCATTTTCGCTGTAGCCATAAAAGGTTGTTTCTGATTTTTTTATACCTTTAATATTACGCGCTAAAGGAGGAAAGTTATGCGCGCCGATCAGTTTAGCCTCTATAGCATAGGACTTTTGAAAGACAACAAAAATTATATTTGCAGTATCGTTATTCTTATTATTAAGTTTGTTTATCATTGTCTTCTTTTTTAGAAAATAAAGTATGAATACCATATGCCGTAATAAAACCTCCGGCACCAATTGTGAAAAAAAGAAATAAATAAAACTTTTTCGGGTTATTTTCTAAAGATGCCATTGCCGGCTCATTGTATCTCTTATAAATGACACCATTTTCGTAATTAAAATAGCTGCGTAAAAGGATAAACAAACCTAAAATAATACATAGGAGCGCTTTACTTGTTTTCTTAGTGCTATTTTCAGCTATTACTATTTGTTGCGTATCTTTGGGCTCAGTACGATTTGGTTTAGCTAATTCATCTTTAAGGCGTTTGTAGTTTTCGGGATATTTATGCGCATCGATACTTTCAAGTGCTTCGTTTAATTCACTAAGTGAATAAGTAGAGTAATCAATATTTATAAGAAAGCGCCCTTAAGTTTTTATTATATAGAGTTGGTGTTTGATTTAATGACTGTAAGCAGAACTCAAACGATTTAATCAGAGTCCAGATTATTAAATAATTCTACTGATTAACTGTAGTGTTAACAACTGGGGTCTGTTGATCTCTGCGGATAAAAATTTGTTTAAACTAGGGTCTATTTAAGTACGGCGCAAGATTTATAACCTTGTGGGTGAAGTAAAAGCCGAGCAGCAAAGAGTAAATAGCCCCTTAGTAAATGAATAAACAATTCATATTTAATTACCTATCTGCAATCGTTTTGGCAAACGCTAATAACTCACGCCTTAACCATTGGTGCGCCGGTGCATGGTGCAGCAGTGGGCTCCATATCATCTTTACCTCAATAGGCACTATTTGGAATGGCACAGGGCTGATTACTAAATCAGTATGAGAGGTTAATAACTTAGCTTGCCTGCGCGGTAGGGTGGCAATAAGTTGCTCTGATTGGCAAAGCAGGCTTGCAACCATATAGTGGCGAGTAAAAACACGTATTTTACGGGTTTGTTCTAGTTGCCAAAGCGCTTCATCTACCCAGCCTAATTTTTGCTTTCCTGATTTATTAGTAACAGCGGCTTCAGGCCCCCAGCCGGCACGATTTACCCAAATATGCTCTTTTTTTAAGTAGTCGTCTAACCCTGATTGTTGTAAAAATGTATTTTTAGGATGCGTTAAACAACAGTAGTTATCTCGCCATACACTGGCTTGATGAAACGAGCGTGGCAAACCATTAAAGCGATTTATTGCTAAATCTATAGTGCCTTTTTCCATGTCTTGCAGGTTTACGTCGCTTGGACTTAACACATCAAAATTAATACCGGGGTTTTTACTAAGCTGCGCCGTTATAAAAGGGGCTATTAAGGTCGACTCTATGTAGTCATTTGCCATTATTCTAAAGGTAACTTCAGCGGTTGCAGGGTTAAATTGCTCACTAGGCTGCGTAATAGCTTCGGCCATTTTTAAGAGCGCCTCAACTTCAGGTTTTAACGCAAGTGCCTTTGCCGTTGGCGTCATAGAGCCTGCAGCACGAACAAGTAGCGGGTCATCAAATAAATCGCGCAAACGTTTTAATGCGTTACTCATAGCAGGTTGCGTAAGAGCAAGTTTATTTGCAGCTTTTGACACACTTTTTTCATCGATGAGTACATTTAAGTAAACTAACAAGTTGAGGTCGACGTTTCTTATATTCATATGGGCGTGTTGGCCTTTCAGGGTTGAAATTTGTTCAATCTAGGGGCGATTTAATCGCGGCGCGAGGTTTGCCACCTAGTGGGCTAAGTAAAAATCGAGTAGCAAAGAGTTAATCGTCCCTAGAAAGAACCCTATGGGCAGTGTGTATTTGGCCTTTATGCAGCGTTAAAGTACATTTATGGGGAGTCACCACACTACATGTACTTTGCCTTGCTTAAAAACCAAATACACGGCTGCAAAATTAACCTCGAAAGGTCAATACGCCCAATAAATTCTATTTATATGCTTTATTAATTATCTAAATTAAAGCCTGCTTGCTAAGGTGTAAACAATTAATAAAAAATAACCGCCATAACTGGCATCAATATAAGTGCTGTATTTATGCAAAATAGGCTAACACATCAATCTAATAATACGCTGCAAAACGTTATTGCCAGCAAGCTTGCACGATCTGTTTTTGCTGGATTTGAGGCGATGTTTTCGCAATTTTTAAATATTACACTGGGTGCACAAAGCCGTTTTGAACAACGACAGTACCACAGTGTGCAAAGTGCTATGCGTGAACGTTTACAAGTGTATGAGCGCGAAGTAAAAAACGTGAGTGAAGCCGTGAGAGTTATTGCTTATGCTGAGCTTACTTGCCCGCAAACGTGGCAGTTAGCTAAAAATATTTACGGCGATATGGTACAAAATCACGAAAACAAACCTATTGCGCATACTTTTTTTAATTCAACGTTTGGCGCAATTTGGGACGATAAAAAAATTCGTACTGTGCATTTGTTTGTATTAAAAGCAAAGTATCGTAGTGAGCCGCGCTCTTATGAAAGCTTAGTAAGTAGAGTATCGCTACACAATGGGTTTAATAACGCCGTTAAAACGCTTATCACTAATCAAGTATTTAGAGTGCCATTTAGTCATTTAGAACGTGATGTAGCCACATTACAAAGTACGTTAATGCAAGGCGCTAAGCAGCAATGCAAACAGGTGTACGAACTTATAAATTTAAACGACGGTTATATTGAATACGCCAACTCATTATTTTTTAGAAACAAAGCCTGTTATTTAATTGGGCGCTGCATTGCTAAAAATGGCGACAATATGCCTTTTGCTATCGCTATTTTAAATACCGATGAGGGACTAAAGCTTGATGCTGTAATGATGGGCGCCGATCAATTAAGTTTATTATTTGGTTTTGCACGCACCTATTTTATGGTTGATACCGATAAACCCGCTCGCTATGTAGATTACTTAAGTGTGTTAATGCCACACAAACAACGCTTTGAGTTATTTAACGCCATTGGCTTTATAAAGCACGCCAAAACTGAATTTTATCGGCACAAGGTTGATACGACTAAAAATAGCCCAGCCAACTTCAAGTATGTTAAAGCGCCAGGGACGCCGGGCATGGTAATGCTGGTATTTACTATTGAAGGACTAGATTACGTTTATAAAGTAATTAAAGACAAATTTAGTGCGCCAAAAACAGCCACCAAAGCACAAGTCAAAGAAAAGTATAACTTTGTAAAACAAGCCGATAGGGTTGGTCGTTTGGTAGACACACACGAATTTAGATATTTAGCGTTTGATTTAAGCCGTTTTAGTGATGAGCTTCTTGAGCAGATGAAAAGCCAAATTGGCAGCAGCATAGTTATATCTGGCAAGGCACTCATTTTAAAGCATGTTTATGTTGAGCGTAAAATGACCCCGCTTAATTTATATATTACCCAATGCGATAACAAAACCTTAGAGAGAGTTATGCATGATTACGGTAAAGCAATTAAAGAATTAGCCGGTGCTAATATATTTCCGGGCGACATGCTAATGAAAAACTTTGGCGTAACGCGATGGGGGCGAGTTGTATTTTACGACTTTGACGAAATTTGCCCGCTTACCGATTGTAACTTTAGAGACGTGCCACACACCCAAAATGCACTCGAAGAGCTAAGTAGTAACTCGTATTTTGATATAGCTGAAAACGATATATTCCCGAGCCAATTTAAGGTGTTTTTTAGTGCCAACGAGATTGCGTTTAACTATTTTAATAATGAGCACAGTAACTTGTTTTTAGAGACGTTTTGGCAGAGTTGTCAGCAACAAATACATAATGGTTATCTACCCGATGTTTATCCTTATAAACAAAGTTGGCGCTTTTGAGGTTGTTTGAATCTGTGTTCATCCCCATCTATATGTTATTACAGTTTTTAAACTTGGAGCAACAATGAAATATATTTCTCATGAAGATGGTAATCTTGCATTTAGTGAAACCGAAAAACCGGTTTTAAAGAGCCATGAAGTACTTGTTAAAGTTGCAGCAATAGGTGTAAACCGTGCAGACAGTATGCAGCGCCAAGGTAAATACCCGGCCCCTGCGGGAGATAGCCCTATTTTAGGTTTAGAATGTGCGGGTACAGTTACTGAGCTTGGAAAAGATGTAGATAAAAGCTGGCTAAACAAGCGTATTTTCACGTTGTGCTCAGGTGGTGCTTATAGCGAATATGTAGCCGTTGATGCAAAACAACTTATGGAATTACCCGATGATGTAACAATGGCAGAGGGCGCCGCAATAAGCGAAGTGTATTTAACGGCATTTGGCGCATTATTTGAGCTTGGTAAATTACAAAAAGGGCAAACAGCGCTTATTCATGCAGGTGCTAGTGGCGTAGGCGGTGCAGCAATTCAAATGGCTAAAAGCGCAGGTGCTACCGTGGTTATTACCGCTGGTACGGATGACAAATGCCAACACGCAAAAGAGCTCGGTGCCGATCATGCAATTAACTATAAAACCACCGACTTTGTAGAATATATGAAAGCAAATGAGTTAACAGCAAATGCAATTGTAGATCCTGTTTCGGGTAGTTACTTAAATAAAAATGCCGCTATTGCAGCCATGGATTGCCAAATTGTAATGCTTGCATTTTTAGATGGACGTTTTGCAGAAGTTGATTTTGCGGCGCTTTTACAAAAGCGTATTTCGTTTCATGCCTCAACGCTTAGAAATCGTAGTATTGAGTTTAAACGCCAGGTGCGCGACGACTTTGTAGCACGCTTTTACAATGATATTGCCACTAAAAAGTACGACTTTAACCTGTATAAAACATTGCCTTGGAGCGACGCAAACGAAGCGCATGCTATTTTAGAGCGTAATGAAAACGCAGGAAAAGTGGTTTTACTTGTAGAGTAACTCTTTAATTTTAGGGTTTAGCCCATATACTAAGCCCTATAAAAAATACTTAAGGTTTAATAATGAATCCAATACTAGCAATACTTAAAGAGCACAATGTAAGCGACGAAAAAGTAAAAGCATTGTTTGAAGCGTTTACTCAAAATCCAATGATGGCAATGGCGCTTGTTCAAGAGCTTGGTATTCCGCCAGAAAAGTTACAACAATTAATGGCAGTCGTGATGACTCAACCGCATCTGATTAAAGAAGCGACTGACGAACTTGGTTTAGATTTTGAAAAAGTAAAAGAAGCGAAAGAAAAACTAAATCAACAGTAATTGATAATCTAATTTTCAGATTGATCATATAGCAAGGTAAGCAACTACCTTGCTATACCCGCCGTAAAGCACACACTTTTTGTTACACTCTACATTGAACTGCTCAGTATTTAGTAAGTCATAATAATACTTAATTAACGCAGGGAAATAATATGAAACCGCTTTATAAGTTTTGGAAAAACAACCGCTCTCTTATCGTATTTATTGCACTAATGAGCGTATTTAGAAGCGCTGTAGCCGATTGGTACGAAGTGCCAACAGGCTCAATGAAGCCAACAATTCAAGAAGGTGACAGAATACTTACCGATAAAATGGCCTACGATATTCGTATCCCATTTACGCATATAAAACTACTTAAACTAGCGGACCCACAAACCGGTGATATTATTGTTTTTGACTCACAAGCTGCCGATAACCGTTTAATTAAACGTGTAATTGGTGTGCCAGGAGACACCGTTGCGCTTGAAAATAATGAGCTCATTATTAATGGTAAAAGACTTAATTATGCAGATCAGCAAAGCAACATAGACTCGCTTGATAAAATCGAAGATTTAAACGGATTAGCGCATTCGATAAGAGTGGCAAATATTCCTTCACGTTTATCGGGCTTTGATGCAATTACAATTCCTGATGATTATTATTTAGCAATGGGCGATAACCGCGACAATAGCGCTGACTCGCGTGTAATAGGTTTAATTCCGCGTAATGAGTTATTAGGAAAAGCAGAGCGCGTTATAGTCTCACTTGATTACGATAACTATTACCTACCAAGAAAAGACCGCGTATTGAAAAAGCTCAATTAAATAAGATAATTAATTTTAGAGTTAAAATATAACTGCCTATTTAGGCAGTTTACTTATATATTTTATTACAAGCTTGGTAAGAACACTACGCTCTTGTTCGGTATTTAATACCTTACAAAAATCGCCACTGACTGCAGCGCCACAAGCACCTGCTTCAAACCACTGGGATATATTATCTAAATTCACACCACCAACAGGCATTAATTGTGCTTCTGAAAATGGACCCGTTAATGCTTTAAAGTAACCAATGCCCATACTGCCTGCAGGAAATACCTTAATAATATCAGCGTTATATTCAATTGCATTTGCTACATCGGTAGGTGTTAGTGCGCCCATTAATACGGGTAACCCGTGCTGGTGGGCAAGTTCGACAACCGATTTGTTGGTATTTGGCGTTACGATAAACTGCGCGCCTGCATCAATAGCTTGCTGGGCAAGGGTGGTGTTAATTATTGTGCCTGCACCAATAAGTGCGTTTTTATGCGCTGCGCGAGCTCTTGCTATTTCTTGCTCAAAGCCAGGTGTGTTTGAAGTGATCTCTAATGAGTGTATGCCCGCATTTATTAAACAATCAATTAATGGAGCTACATCGGTTTGTTGTTTTAAGCGCAGTATGGCGACTAATTTGTGTTGCTTTATTTGGCTACTTACTTTTGTTCTGTTGGTATCTAAAATTTGGGTCATAATTACAATTCACTTTATATCAAACGGGGTAGACGATTTAATAGGAAATAGTATAGTCAGGGAGTATGTACCTTTCTAAATTGAAAAATTAATTGATAAAGGTCACAGGCTTAATCAATTAAAGGCTTCAGAAAAATCTTGATTAACTTACTTGTTTCAATCGGCAATTCTTCATGAGGTAGGTGACCGGCATTACTCACTATTTCTAACTGAGTATTTGTGCTGTTGAGTATAAATTCTTTTGTGTAGTCAAATGGAACTACCTCGTCCTCCTCTCCCCAAACAACTAAAGTAGGTATATTTAGTTTATCGCCAGCAAATAACAAAGGGTCGAACGAGTACGATTTTAAAAGGGAGATTAATGCTGCTCTGTTACCAACTCTAAGAGTTAGTTCACTGTACTGCTGAAACTTACTAAACGGTATATCTTTATTTTTAAACACTCTTCTGAGACTGTTTTTAGTCACAAAGTAAGGTAAAAAATACAGGCTTAATTGCTTTGTTATTGGTAAATAAGCAAGTTTCCAGCCTATTAGCCAATTCTTAAATGGGGCTAGACGAGGAGTTGCGTTTATAAGAATAAGGGCATTTATTTTATTTCGATGATTTTTGGCTAGTTGCCATGAAATTTCACCACCAAAAGAATTGCCAACTAACGTATATGAGAATATTTCGAGTTTATTAATAAATTTCTCAACAAATTTTGAATAGTTTTTACTATCGTATTTTTTGCTCTCTTCCCATGGCCCAGTTATGCCAAAGCCGGGTAAGTCCAAACTTATCACCCTGAAATCTTTTGTAAGTGTTTTAGTAACATCATGCCACGTATGTAAACTTGCTGATAGTCCATGCAGCATAATGAGTACTGGCGCATCTTTTTTTCCTTCATCTATATAATGAACGCTTATTTTGTCGATATTTACAAACTTTGAGTTATCGTATGACCAGCGTTTTTTTATTACGATAGCCGAAATATCTGGCGAGTACGTTAAATAAAATAATACTGTAAAGCCCAGGAGGAGAAAAATTATAAGGTATGTCAAAGCTTATTATTCCAATTATTGATTAGCGATATTGTAGAAGCTGAATCAATAGGTTTACTGTAGTAATAACCTTGGCCATAAGTACTGCCCATGCCTTTAAAAATTGCTATTTGATTAGCTGACTCGATACCCTCGATTGTTGTTTCAAAGTTAAGCGCTTGTGCCAAAGATATAATAGATTTAACGATGGCAGTAGCTTGGGTGTTATCTACTACATTCAATTTCTCAACGAAAGATCGGTCAATCTTTAATTTATCCAACGGAATTTCTTGGAGATAGGAAAGTGAAGAGTAGCCTGTTCCAAAGTCATCGAGAGCAACCTTTACACCTCGCTCTCTTAAATTGTTCAATACCTTAACAACGTATTCGTAATTGTTAATCATTACAGACTCTGTAAGTTCTATTTCTAACTGTTCGGACGCCAAATTACTGCTTTTTAGGGCATTAAAAATATCTTCAACTAATGTGTTTTTAGTAAACTGTAATGCCGAAACATTAACAGAAACCTTAAGATGTTTAGGCCATGAAGAAGCATCTTTGCAGGCTTGATTTAAAATAAATTGGCCAAGTTTATTTATTAGGCCACTTTCTTCAGCTAGTGGTATAAATGTATCCGGTGCAATAGTTCCTTTTATAGGGTGATTCCAGCGAACTAACGCTTCAAAACCATTGAGGCTACCCGACTTAAGATTTACTTGTGGTTGGTAATAAATAGTAAATTCGTTATTTATAAGTCCTTTTTTTATATCAGAGAGTAGGGCAAGCTTCGATTTTCCATTTTCTTCCATATATTGTTCAAAGAAACTGCATTTAGATTTTCCTGTCTCTTTTGCTGAATATAGAGCCATATCAGCAAATTTAAATAAATCATGAGCAGTCATAGTATCTTTTGGTGTAGAAGCAATTCCTATGCTCGCATACATTTCAATCTTATATTCGTGAACATACCATGGTTTTTTTAAAGTATCTAAAATTTGCTCGGCATGTTCTTGGGCTGAAGTTTTATCTAATGTATATTGATAAACAATTGCAAATTCATCTCCGCCAAGACGAGCAACTAACCCATTTGGCTTTATTGCAGCAGAAAGTCGTTTAGCCATTTCTTGTAATAATTGATCGCCCACTATATGTCCTAGTGAGTCGTTTATTATTTTAAAGTTATCTAAATCCATCAAGAAAAGAGTACAGTTTGCTGATGCTTTCTTTTCAAATACTTGTTTAATGAATTGATTGAACTTATGCCTGTTTGCTAAACCAGTTAAAGGATCTGCATTAGCTAAGAACTCCATTTCTTGTTCTCTTAATTTTATTTCTGTTATGTCAGAAATAACACCACGCCAACCTAAAAATAGTCCGTTAAAATTTACTAATGGCTTTGCTGTGATAGCCCACCATTTGTGGCACTTTGCTACTTCAACAGGTATTTGCATATTTTTAAATGGGAGTGGGGTACATAATTTAGTATTGAGGTCTTGAAACAGCTCTTTGCTTGTGGCGTTTTTACACAAGGAAAATATAATTGATGAGAAGTTTTGACCTTCTAATTCCTGTATGGTTACATTAAGTGCTTTAGCAAGGTGAAGGGAGGTATGCTGTAAATTACCTTTTTCATCAGTTTCCCATAGCCAGTCGCTTGCATTCTTTTCGAAGTCATTGAGTAACATACCAACGACTTGACGTTGATGTTCTATTTTTGTTTCTGCCTCTAAGTTTGATAAAAACATTCGAGAAAATACAATTACCGTTGAGGCGAGTATCAAGCCAAAAAAAGTGACTATTAACGCAAAGTACCAATAATGCCCCCAAAAATGGTATGGAATACCAATAAGTAATCCAAGAGTAAAAATACCAACCCATGCTAAGCCCGCTATAGGAAGAAATGAAAACATCCAAGCACCAACAGAGGCAAACGAAATTATAATACAGATAATTAATAGTCGGCCTTGTTCATCAGATAAACCAAATAAATAATTGGCCATCGTGATATGTAAAATAGCCGCTAAAGATAGAATTACAGTTAACCATTCTGCTGCGTGCTTCTTAATTAATGTGTTTTTGTCAATCGATTTACTTTTATACCACAAAAAAATGTTAATAATAGCTATGCACCAAAGAGCGCTTATCCATGATATTAATACATAATGATTAACATCGTTCCAGAAAAATAATGTAAGAAGTAAAGAAGTTAGCATGTTGCCAGTACTACTAAAGGGCATTTGCTGTAAGATTGCGTAGTATTGGCGTGATTTAAACGCTTTGTACGTGTCTCTATTAGAGGAGTTTGTATTTATACTAGACTTGATATTTTTGATAAACCAAAAATAAACAGAATATAACAAATTAAAAAAGCTAGGGTTTGATGAGGTCGGTTCTCGATTCATGAATCTTAGGGGGTCCTTTCCCAAATAGCATTAATTGACAATTTAAAAGGTCTAAATTATTGGCTTATATATTAGCACAGTCCTTTTTTAATACTATTTATGCATTTTATGATAATCATATTGTAATAAAAACCGCTGATGTATCAGCGGTTTTTATAGTATGAGTAATATTACATTACGCGCATACCAGGCTCTGAGCCGTCATCTGGGTTAAGAATATAAATTTCTTTTCCGCCAGGGCCTGCTGCTAATACCATGCCTTCAGACATACCAAAGCGCATTTTACGAGGCTTAAGGTTAGCAACCATAACGGTTAGCTTGCCTTCGATATCCTCAGGTGCGTAAGCTGATTTAATACCCGCAAACACTTGGCGAGTTTCGCCGCCTAAATCAAGTGTTAGCTTAAGTAGTTTATCTGCGCCTTCTACGTGCTCTGCTTTAGCAATCTTAGCTACGCGTAGGTCTACTTTTGCAAAATCATCGAACTCAATCTCGTCGCTAATTGGCTCTTTCGCAAGTGGGCTGTTAGGGTCAATTGTTACTTTTGGTGCTAAGCTTTCTTTAGATTCTTCAACCATTTTGTTCACTTTATCCATTTCAACACGTTGCATTAACGGTTTAAATTTATTGATAGGGTGGCTTACTAGTGCATTTTGAACGCCGTCCCATGCAAGGTCGTCATTTAAAAACGCTTGTACGTTGTCTGCCATTCCTGGTAACACGGGTTTTAAGTAAGTAATTAAAACGCGGAACAAGTTAAGACCAAGAGAACACACTTCGTGTGCTTCTTGTTGCTTAGTTTCGTCTTTAATTAATACCCAAGGCGCTGCGCCATCAATAAACTGATTTGCTTTGTCGGCAAGCGCCATTATTTCGCGAATTGCGCGGCTGTAATCGCGGTTATCGTAGTGTGTTGTAATGCTCGGTGCAGCAGCTTGAAACTCTGCTAACAGCTCTGGTTGCATAATAATGTTGCTTAGCTTGCCATCAAACTTTTTAGTAATAAAGCCAGCACAACGGCTCGCTATGTTGACTACTTTACCTACTAGGTCTGAATTTACGCGCTGTGCAAAGTCTTCTAGGTTTAAATCCAGATCAACAATACCGCTACTTAATTTTGCTGCGTAGTAGTAACGTAAGTATTCTGGGTTTAAGTTATCTAAATAAGTACGCGCTTTAATAAACGTACCCTTTGATTTAGACATTTTTTCGCCATTTACAGTGACAAAACCGTGAGCGAATACGTTAGTTGGCTTTCTAAAATTCGCGCCTTCTAGCATTGCTGGCCAAAATAAGCTGTGGAAGTAGATAATGTCTTTACCAATAAAGTGATAAAGCTCTGCGTCTGAACCCTCAGCCCAAAACGCATCAAAGTCGATGCCTGTTTTGTCACACAGGTTTTTAAAGCTCGCCATGTAACCAATAGGAGCATCTAACCAAACGTAGAAGTATTTGCCCGGTGCATTTGGAATTTCAAAACCAAAATAAGGTGCATCGCGGCTAATATCCCATTGCTGCAAGCCATCGGTAAACCATTCATCTAGCTTATTAGCCATTTCTTGTTGAATAGTGCCCGAGTGTAGCCATTCTTTTAGCATGCCTTCAAATGCTGGCAGGTCAAAAAAGTAATGCTCAGAATCTTTCAGTACAGGCTCAGCGCCCGACATTACAGAACGTGGGTTGATTAAATCTGTAGGGCTGTATGTAGCACCACATGAATCACAACTGTCGCCATTTTGGTTTTCAGACTTACACGTTGGGCAAGTACCTGTTACAAAGCGGTCTGGTAAGAAAATACCTTTTTCTGGATCGAATAATTGCGAAATAGTGTGCTTTTTAATATGACCGGCATCGTTTAGGCGGTTATAAATAAGCTCGCTTAATTCTTTGTTTTCTTGGCTGTGTGTGCTGTGGTAGTTATCAAATTTGATATTAAAGTCAGCAAAGTCGCGTTGGCGCTCTATGCTTACTTGTTTTACCGCTTCTTCAGGCGTGATCCCTTGCTTTTGCGCATTAAGCATAATTGGTGTGCCGTGGGCATCGTCTGCGCAAACATAATAAGCTTCGTGGCCCTGTAGTTTTTGAAAACGTGACCAAATATCAGTTTGAATATATTCCAATAAATGACCTAAGTGAGTAGGGCCATTTGCATAAGGTAATGCGCTGGTAATCAGGATCTTTCGCTGCGTCATAATCATTCCGAATTGAGGATAAAACGCCGTTTTTATTATACAAACGACAATTATCATTAATTTATCCATAAGCTATTTGCTTAGAGTGCACACAGCTTATGGATTTTTATTAATTGACTGGTGTTAATGCCCTGAATGTTACATAATTCCGTGGCACTTTTCATCAAAGAAACGCTATTTAATTGCTATGTTTGGACTGTCGAAACTATTCTCTTCTAAATCGGTGCAAAAACAACCGATTATAACTGCCTTAGCGGCATATCGTAGTGCGGCTTTTGCCGTCGGTATTGACGAAAGCTTCATTGATACTATTACTCAAAATGACGATAAATCACTACACATTAAATTAACTCTGCCATTTGCTGGGCAATCAGAAATGCCTTTAGTTGAGCAACACGTAAGTGAAAGCTTAAATGTGCCTGTAACAATTAGCGCCAAGGTTATCATTAAAGAGGCGGCTAAGTTTAAAGCGATTAAACATATTGTGCTTATTGCCTCAGGCAAAGGTGGGGTAGGTAAGTCGACTACTGCTGTTAACTTGGCAGGCGCGCTTAAAAATGAAGGCGCAAAGGTGGGTATTTTAGACGCTGATATTTATGGCCCATCTATTCCAATGCTTTTAGGATTAGTGGGCGCAGAGCCCGTCACTAAAGATAACAAACAGCTACAGCCTTTTGATGCAAATGGCATTAAAGCGCAGTCAATTGGCTTTTTAGTCCCAAGCGATGATGCCACAGTATGGCGCGGACCAATGGCGTCAGGCGCGCTGAGCCAGTTACTTAACGAAACCGATTGGGGCGAGCTTGACTACTTAATTGTTGATATGCCACCGGGCACCGGTGATATTCAGCTTACAATGAGCCAAAAAGTACCCGCTAGCGGCACTGTTATTGTCACTACACCGCAAGATTTAGCGCTAGCCGATGCGCAAAAAGGCATTGCTATGTTTAATAAAGTAAACGTACCGGTGCTTGGCTTAATAGAAAATATGAGCCACTACATTTGCACTCACTGTGGTGAAGCTAACCACGTATTTGGTAAAGACGGTGCACAAAAACTGGCGCATAAGCACGGCGTGCCTGTACTTAGCCATATTCCACTTGCAATAGATATACGCGAGTATTCTGAGCAAGGTAAACTTATTGCAAGCGATAACGATGCAGCAATAAGCAAAACATACAGCGCAGCAGCAAGGCTAATAGCCAGCACGCTTTATTATCAACAGCATCACAATGCAATTGAAATTGTGATTACGGAAGATTAATAAATAATGAGACTTTCAGACACACATATTAAAGAATACTTAAACGATGGCCGCATTGTTATTGAGCCTGCACCAACGAGCGAGATGATTTCAGGCGTGACTGCCGATTTACGCTTGGGAAATAAATTTAGAACTTTTAATGCGCATAACGCGGCATACGTCGATTTAAGTGGTCCAAAAGATCAGTTAAATAAGGCCATGGAATCAATCATGAGTGAAGAAATAGTGCTTGATGAAGGTGAAGCATTCTTTTTACACCCAGGTGAACTTGCACTAGCTATTACCCATGAAAAAGTCACTTTGCCAGCAGATATAGTAGGTTGGTTAGATGGACGCTCATCGCTTGCGCGTTTGGGGTTAATGGTGCATGTAACCGCGCACCGAATAGACCCAGGCTGGAGCGGTAATATTGTTTTAGAGTTTTACAACTCAGGTAAATTACCACTGGCACTACGCCCGCTGATGAAAATTGGTGCTATGAGCTTTGAAATGTTATCGGGCCCGTGTGAAAACCCATACAATATTCGTAAAGATGCAAAATATAAAGATCAAAGCAGCGCAGTAGCAAGTCGTATTAGTGACGATAAATAATCACCAAATATAGGCATTACTCGTCTATTTTATGAAGCGCGTAACCCAGTAGTTCAAAATACTGGTTAAGCGCTTCATTTGCTTTATTAATATGCTCACTATTTGGGTATATTAAATTACTCCTTTTTAAGCCTCCCACCAAAAAGCTATTTTTTATATATGTGTGGCCTTCAATACAGGCTTCAAAACACCGTGCTGCAAGCTCTTCTGGCATGCTCATGTAATTCATGTTTTGTGCTTTATCGTGTTCTATACACGCTTGTACAAAGTTATTTGCATCAATACCATCTTCATCTAAAAATACATGTTTATAAAAACTGTTCAAAGCATTATTAAGTGGGTGCGATAAATTAGGCGTGTTTGAAAGCCATAGTTTTGAGGCAAAGCCAAATCGTGGTTTTGCTGCAAATAAATGCTCGCTTATATGATGGTCAAACGCATGAAACCATTCGTGAGCAAGTGCACCACCGCCTGCATTTTTTGCAAGAGCAAGTGTTTGAGAGGCTGCGTTATAATGCGCTTGCACACCTTTTTGACCACCATGACCAAACGCAAAATTAAGCTTGCCGCGCAGGCCAATTGCTTTAGGTGGTAAATGCAGTATTTGTGCTAGGTCGGCCAGTGCATCGTAAATTAAGTTGGCGCTAATATAGCGCTCTTCTTTAGTTACCCATTTACCAACGACCATTGACCTAAAGCCGAAGGTATCTCTTATATCGCTAAAGTCGACTTGGTCGTCAAAGCGATAGTCGGGTCCTTGGCGAGTAAAGCCACGTTTTAGTCTGTTAGGGTAGTTACGCATTGCAAGTTTCATATAGTAACGAATTTAATCTAAGTAACGTGCTTTTACGTGCTCGGGCATGTGTTGGGTTTGTTTTTGTATTAATTCATTAAGCGTATTATAAAGTGGTGCGGGATTTAGTTGCTCTATTAAAAACAAACTATGCGCTACAGCTTCAAGTGTGGATAGGCTGTCGGCCCGAGGGGCTTTACGAATAGCATAACGATTTTTAGGTAGCTGTTTAAAACTGACCGTTTTAAATTGATTTAGTAATGTGGTGAGCTGCAAAATTTTGTAGGCTTTTTTCCATGTACCATCAACCACGATTAAATGGGTGATGTTTTTTACACTTAGCTGCTCAGCGCTATCGTCTAAATTTATAGCGTGTTCGTTAGGGTAGAGTAAAACAGTTGAGCTTACTGGCAGTGTTTTTAGTATGGAAAAGTCATCATTATTTTCGCCTTTGATTATTTGGCAATCAGTTAGGCATAAATTGAGTAGTTTAGCGGTATTTTTTGCTATTTTTTCTTCACTCGGGTGCTGTAGAATAATAACCGTAACTTTGTTGTTTATATTTGTAATTGCGTTGCAAATACAGGTGTTTAGTGAAAAATTACAATGATTACAAAGTGTGCGTGCCATTTAATAAACTTTTTGTTGCCAGTATGATCCTCGCAATTATACATTTATAAGGTAATTAAGTTGGTTTTTTTTACGCATCAATATAAAGTAGTACTATTAAACTGTAACTTACATGGATTGTTTTAAGGGCTTAAAATATGACAGAAATAAATATTGATACATCAGCATTAGAGAGTATGGAATCGTTATTGGGTGAGCAGTTTGCTGATACACTTGATTTTTGCTGCTCAGAGTTTGAACGTTTAGGCTCAGAAGTGTTAGCAACAATTGGTAAAGATAAAGAAGCAGCTATTCGCCACTCCCATAGCTTAAAATCGAATGCGGCACAGTTTGGTGCTTCAAGCCTTGCTGAAGTATCGCGTGTTATTGAACAAAATTTAAACCTAGATAACTTAGCTGAAGCTATCGACGCATCTAATAGCTTAATGGCTCAAGTAACAGGCTCTCAAGCTAAGCTAAATGAATGGTTAGCATCTCGTTAATTATTAAAGCTGAAACGTGAATTTATTTCAGTATTAAGTAATCAAATACACTGGCATTTTACGCCTTTACTAGGTTAGTCTAAAGACTCACTAGGGCGTGTTGATCTTTCGGGATTGAATTTGCAACGAGTGTCTGGTTTTTAGGTTAGGCAGAGCCTATGCAGTGTGGTTTTTCCACATAAATAGGCGATAACAACACATAAAATCCAAACACGCATTGCCCAGAGGGTTCTTCCTAGGGGCTATTTTCTCTTTGTTACTCAATTTTTACTTAGCCCACTAGGTTACAAATCTCGCGCCGCGATTAAATCGCCCCTAGGTTGAACAAATTTAATCCATAAAGTCAATACGCCCTAAAGAGGTAAAAATGTCTGATATTAAAAAGAGTCACAAATTAGAAGGTGTATGTTATGACATTCGTGGGCCGGTTTTAGCACAAGCTAAAAAAATGGAAGACGAAGGTCAAAAAGTATTAAAATTGAATATAGGTAATCCGGCTGCTTTTGGTTTTGATATGCCAGAAGATATGCACCGCGATATTATCCGCAACTTATATTCAGCCCAAGGTTACTGTGACTCTAAAGGCCTCTATTCAGCCCGCGTGGCTATTTATCAGCACTATCAACAACGTGGATTACATAATTTAGATGTAGATAGCATATATATTGGTAATGGCGTAAGCGAACTTATTCAGATGATCACCCAAGCGCTATTAAATAATGGCGATGAAGTGCTTATTCCAGCTCCAGATTATCCACTTTGGACTGCTTCTGTCACATTATCGGGTGGTAATCCGGTGCATTATTTATGTGATGAAGAGCAAGATTGGTTTCCGGATATTGCAGATATAAAAAGCAAAATAACATCTAAAACTAAAGCTCTGGTATTAATTAATCCTAATAATCCGACAGGTGCGGTTTACAGTGATGATTTGTTAATGCAATTAATTGATATAGCGCGTGAACATAAACTACTGTTATTGAGCGATGAAATTTACGAAAAGATTTTATACGATGGTATAACGCATACTTCAATCGGCTCACTGTGTGATGATGTACCAATCATTACTTTTAATGGTTTAGCAAAAACCTACCGTGCAGCGGGGCTAAGAATGGGGTGGATGGTTCTAAGCGGTCGTACCTCGGTAATGGATGATTTACGCAAAGGTCTTGAAATACTTTCATCTATGCGTTTGTGCGCCAATGTACCTGCGCAATATGCAATTCAACAAGCGTTGGGCGGCGTGCAATCAATTGATAATTTAATTAACCCAGGCGGGCGCTTATACGAGCAGCGCGATATAGCATGGCGCGGGTTAAACGCTATTGAAGGCATTAGTTGTAAAAAACCTAAAGGCGCGCTTTATGCGTTTGCCAAAGTAGATACAGCACTTTTTAACGTTAAAGATGATGAAAAGATGATGTACGATTTGCTAAAAGCCGAAAAAATATTACTTGTACATGGCAGGGCGTTTAATTGGCCAGATCCTGATCATTTTAGGTTGGTCTTTTTACCAAGCAAAGATGATTTATCGGATGCGATGTTAAAAATGAAGCGCTTTTTTAAAGACTATCGCCAAGTATAGTTATTAAAAAATAATAAAAAAACGAGCCAAATTTGGCTCGTTTTTTACTTTAGTCATGAATATATTGCCTAATACGCTTTATCTACACGCACCGTGTTGTCGTTCAAGTAAACTAATCTTACGTTATCGCCTTTGCTAAAGCGCATTGATTGGTCTTGATCTTGAACAACCATAAACTGGTCGCCGTTTTCAACTTGTATTAATAACTCTACAAAATGATTTTGCTGATAATGACTTTGCTGCTGCCTATTATGTGCAACACTGCCGCCAATTACCGAGCCTAATATTGTTGCTACTGTGCGGCCGCTACCGCCACCAAATTGGTTGCCTACAACACCACCGAGTAATGCACCGCCGAAGGTTTTCCAGCCGTTATTTTTGTCTTGAATGATTTCTTGTTCGGTAATATTGCGTACCGATTTTACGTCACCAAATAAAACTTGCTGCACAGGGACTGCTTTATTGCGCTCGTATTGAGCAAAAGTTGGCGCGCTTACACTAAGTAGGGCACACATTATTAATATTATAGCTTTCATAATAATCTCCTATTGGTAGCCTTTATGGGCTTATTAGCCCGTAAAGGCTTAGTAACTACCAACCAAATGTCGATTTTTCTTTAGTTTTACGAATTTCAGTTTCGTCTGCCCATTCAACTAGGCCGCTTTCCATATCCATTAAACGCATCGTAAATTTATAGTATACGTCTGATTTGTCGGCATTTGATTTAACTATGCTCGATAAATTTCCGTATAACATATATTGCGCGCCAATTTGTTTACCAAATGCAACGGCTGTTGCAGGGTTAACAAGGGCATCTTCGTTTTGAAACGTTAATTGCTCACGTACTGACTCAACACGCGTCATATCTACAAAACGGAACTTACCACTGCGTAGCATTTGCGTTGAGATTGAATCGGTGATTGATTCAGTATCAATGTGCTCACTAGTTTTGTTTTTAATACGCTCAACAAATACTACGGGGCGTTTATTAGCGGTCATTGTGCCAACAACGGGTGAGCTGAGTAATGAATCGGTCATTTGACTCGCTACTTTTTGTAAGTCGGTAGAGCCAAAATTAATATCGGTTGTTTCTACTGCTTGTGCGTCGCCATAACTTACTACGGCTTTATTAGCACAGCCACTTAATACTAAAGCGCTGAGGCCAACTAAAGCGTAAGTTGATGCTGTTTTAAATTTGTTACTGATGATCATGGTTGTTTCCTTTAATCTTTAAATTCTTGTGATTCGGTAGACACTTCTCTAACTGCTAAAGAAAAGGTAACCGCATCAGAGCTCGGTGCTAAGCCCGGTAATTGTGTTTTTGCAAAACCAAATAAGGTGAGTGCTTGCCAAGGTGAATGGTTGCCTTTAATTACAAAGCCGTCTTTATCAAACCAATTAAACTGATACTGTAAATATTGTGATTTTTTATACTGGCTCGAAAGTGTCACTACTACATCGGTTAACTGGTTGGTTTGACGTGTTTTCACATCTGTAATGGCCAGCTTTTTACCAAGCTCTGGGTTATCTACACGTAATTGCTCATTAAACTGGTTTTTATTTTGTTCAACAGAAATACCCGATGTAACCGGTTGGCTGGAACATGCACTGAGCATTAAGGCTGCTAATAATGGCGCTATGTATTTCATGATGGCTCCTAAAGTTGAACTACGTGGTAATTAAAGTAGTTATTAATAGAGGTTAAGTAAATTAACGTTAACCCTTGCTTACTAATGGTAAAATTTATAGGTGCTTGTGTGCCTATATGCACAGAATGCTCACCTGTATTTAGGCTTTGCCTTGCGACACTTATTTGATTTGGAAGTGTAAGCCAGCTGCGTGTATCAGCTTGCTCAGACGCCAAATTATAAATATTAGCAAGTATGTTACCTACATCACCGGCACTACGAGCAAGTTCTGCCCGCACTTTCTCTTTAGCTACTAATCTAAGTACTTGGCGAGCGACTTTTGCAGGTATTTGATCTTCTAGAGTTTTAGCTGCAAGTGCTTCAATGTGTACCAGTGGGCTAAGCGCCAAGCTTTGTGCATCTATATTTATATTGTTAAGGCGGCTCACATAGGCATTATCTTTATATACCGGCATCGCCAAGCTGTAAAAGCGTGCATCGCCACGTGATGAATAAATTGGCAAGCGCAGTTTAAATTCATCTTGTTTTGGTACTAATCCTTGTTCAAATAAAACAATTACTTCGCCTTGTGATGAAGAAATAGTGGGCGTATCGCCAAAGCGTTTTTTAAATTCATTTAGATCTTGGTCAAACCCTTGTTTTTTAGCAAGGCGCATTACATCTTGCTGTAAATAAATATTGTTAGGTTGTATAGCCAATGCTTTTTTATAATCGATATAGGCGTCGTCGTATTGTTTAGCACTTTGGTAAAGCAAAGCAGATAAGTAAAATGTGTAGGCATTTTGAAAGCCATTTTTTATGTTTCTGGTTACATTGCTCATGCTTGGGTAGTGTTGCTGAGCTTCTTTAACGGTTGAGTCTACTTCTGCTTCATTCTCGCTAAGCGCATCAACTTGTACTTTATTAGCTCGGCGAATTTCGACCAATGCGCCTTCAACATCATTTTTATACACGTAGTTAAGTGCTTTATAACTATGAAGCATGCTCATTTCGTAAGCGGGTGGCACATAAGTTATTGCTGAGTCGTTGGTAAATAAAGCGTTACTTTGTTCAAGACCCGCACTAACTTGTATTTTGGCGGCTTCACGCTTTTTTTGCATTTGCGTATACACGTTCTCAAATTTACTTTGTGCATCATCTGGTGTATTAGCTAAGTCGTTTAAACGAGCTTGCTCAAGTTGGTTGAGTAAGTAGCTGCTGTGCAAGGTGCTATTATTAGCAATAAGGGATTGCGCTTCTTCGATGTTATTTTTCTCGATCGCATTTCTTATTGGTGTCATTTGCGTGGCATAGTCATTAAATAGGTCATTAAAACCCATTGTGCTACACCCACTTAAAATAAAACAAAAGCTTAAAATTATACTGCGGCGCACTGAGCACTCCTCTTAATTTACCTGTATACATTAACATACTATTTTTAGCTAAATGTGTGAAATATTGTAAAAAATCGTAGAGTAAAACTGCCTGCTAATAAAGAAATATAAAATGACATTGGTGAACAAAGTGTGAATTTTTTTGGTTTATTATCAACTACACTGAAATAGTATTTTCGCTTTAGCGGTCTTGCTAAGAGTTATATCACTCAGAGGAATTAAAAAATGAAAAAGTTCACAGGTGCAGCAATGGCTGTAATGGTAGCAGGTTTAGTTGGTTGTAATGCAACAGAGGCAGAAACGGCAACATCAAGTGCAGTTGCTAATAATGGCGCAACAACTGATTTAGTTCATTGTTATGATGCGAATGTATGTGGTGGCCATAACGATTGTAAAACAGCTGAGAATGCATGTGCAGGTCAAGCGTCATGTAAAGGGACTGGTTTTGTAGCAATGCCTGCAAAATCATGTGCTGACGTTGGCGGTACAGTAAAAGATAAATGGGTTGGCAGTGTAGCTAAAGCAGATTTAGTACATTGTAACGATGTAAATGTGTGTGGCGGTCATAACGATTGTAAGACTGCTAATAATGCTTGTGCTGGACATGCATCATGTAAAGGCACCGGTTTTGTATCAATGCCTGCAAAAGCATGTGGTGATATTGGTGGCTCTGTAGGTAGCTAATACCAATTTATCGAACGCATAAAATAAGCCTGAACGATGTGTTTTCTTATTCAGGCTTATTAAGGAAGTTTATGACAAATCGTTTTTTAGGTTTTGGTTTAGGACTGAGAGCCCCGCATTTTGAGCAAATTATTTCAGAGAAACCAGCTGTAGACTGGTTTGAAATTATCTCAGAAAACTATTTTGTAGCCGGTGGAAAACCTTGGCATTTTTTAAATAAAATAAGAGCAGATTATCCGATTGTTATGCATGGGGTATCAATGTCGATTGGTAGTATTGACCCTATTAATAAGGACTACTTAAATCAGTTAAAAAACACAATTGCGAGGGTTGAGCCGCAGTGGGTGTCTGATCATTTATGTTTTACCCAAGTGGGTGGTATTAATAGCCACGATTTACTACCAATGCCTTACACCTCAGAGGCACTTGATCATTTAGCAAATAAAATTTCGCAAGTTCAGGACTACCTAGGGCGCGAAATGATTTTTGAAAATGTATCGAGCTATTTAACCTATAACGATTCACAAATGAGTGAATGGGAATTCTTAGCGCAATTACATAAGCAAACAGGCTGTAAGTTTTTAATGGATGTAAATAATGTTTATGTAAGTGCACGAAATCACGACTTTAATGCTATGGATTATTTATCAGCTATTCCGAGTACAGCTATTGCACAAATTCACTTAGCAGGACATCAAGACTTTGGTACGCATATTATAGATACGCACGATGAAGATGTTCCCGATGCGGTATGGGACTTATATGCTCAGTATGCAAAAACATTAAATCCGGTAAGTACCATGATTGAACGCGATGATAATATTGGCTCCCTTGATGATTTAATTACTGAGCTTGAGCATGCCAAAGCGCTAGTGAAACCGTTTTGGGATATAAGGCCATGAGTGATTTAGCAAAGCTGCAACAACAGTTTATGAGTTTACTGCAAGGTGAAAGTTCGGATATTAGTGAGCAAATTGCGCAGCAAGGGCAGTTAAATACACAACAGCGACTCTCTATTTATCAAAGCGCTTATAAAATTCGCTTAAGAGCCGTGATTGAGCAAGATCACGAACAGTTGGGTATTTACTTAGGTGATGATTTATTTGAGATGATGGTTGATGGTTATTTAGCTTTATATCCTTCAACTCATACGTCACTACGAATTTTTGCAGAGCAACTACCAGATTATTTAGCCGCTAATACTCCTTTTAGTGATTACCCCATACTTGCAGATATAGCCAAATTTGAACGACTATTACTAAGTACTTTTGATGCAAGCGATAAAACATTACTTAATGTATCAGAGCTTGAAAGTATTGAACCTCAAAAATGGCCAAATTTACTATTAAAATTACATCCAAGTGTACAGTTAGTTGCGTTTAATACGTTGGCGGTTGAAAGTTGGCAGGCAATAAAACAAAAGCAAACACCGCCAGAGCCAAGAGTCTCAGAACCTCGCTTTTGGGTTGTAGCACGTGATACTGAAAGACGTACACAGTATTTAAGCGTTGATGCACAAGAATACCGCTTACTGAGTTTATTAAAACAAAACACACCCTTTGCACAGTTATGTCAATCCTGTTTAAATGAACTCCCTGGTGAGCAAATCGCTGGGTTTTTAATTACTAAAATTAATCAATGGCTTGAACGTGGTTGGTTAATTAGCGAGTGAGTTTAAACAATATAGTTATTTTTCGTTGCGAAGGAATTTTTTTGAAAGCCACCATATACACATTAATTGCTTTAATTGCGTTTGCCGCAAATTCTCTTTTTTGCAGAATGGCCTTAGCAGAAGGTTATATAGATGCTTGGAACTTTACTGTTATTCGCTTACTTAGCGGGGCTGCATGTTTGGGCATTATAATGGCTATTTATACCCATAATTTAAAACGTAAAGGCACATTCAATCCCGCTATTTTAAGTGACAGAGGAAGCTGGCGAAGCAGTATTAGCCTGCTTGTTTACGCGCTTTGTTTTTCGATTGCCTACGTAGAGCTAGATACCGGTACCGGTGCACTAATTTTATTTTCCGCTGTGCAACTTACTATGATTGGCTGGGGTATTTATCAAAAAGAGCAATTAAGCGTACTTCAGTGGTGTGCATTTATAGTGGCGTTATCTGGTTTTGTATATTTAATGCTGCCATCTGCAGCGGTGCCTTCATTATTAGGTGCATCACTTATGGCACTCAGTGGTGTGGCATGGGGTATATACAGTATTCGCGGTAAAGTGTGCGTATCGCCACTGCGTACTACTGGGTTTAACTTTATAAGAAGCTTAGTTGCTATCCCTGTTTTATTACTTGTAGGTATGAGTTATTTAAAAAATATGAGTATTGAAGGGGTGTTACTTGCGTGTGCCTCCGGGGCAATAGCGTCTGGAGTTGGTTATAGTGTTTGGTATGTAGCAATGCCACTGCTTAAAAGTACCCAAGCTGCGGTTGTGCAACTTTGTGTGCCGGTACTTGCTGCCATTGCTGGTGTTTTGTTTTTATCAGAGCAAGTAACAATGGAGTTTTTAGTAGCAAGCTCCTTAATATTAGGGGCCGTGCTGGTGTTTATTTTAAATAAAAAGAAGGCTTAATAAAACCTAACCTTCTTTTAGGTGTGGGCTTACGTTTGTTACAAAGCGTTTATAAATAGCAGGTAAGTTATCAAGTATTGCCTGCTTACCTTGTAGTTCACTGTTTTTTATGCACTCAAAAAGTACTTGCTCGCTAAGTTTATTCACTAATAATTGTGATTGCTTAATATGGCTTATATGCCAAAGCTCAGGTGCTACGCCACCTAAATCATGCTGGTAAGGGCGATAAAAACCAAATTTAACTAAGTTAGTATCAAGCCAATTACTTAAAGGTGCAAACGGCCCACCTTGCAGGTATTCATCAGGTGTTAGCTGTAGCTTATAATCATCACTGACCGCAGCTTTATCAAACACATCTAAGTCAGTCCCTAAATGGTGCCTGCTTGCGCCAGGTAGTGCAGAGTAGAGCATTATTGCTATGCATTTATCTACATCATTTAATTTAGTTAAATCTACAACCTTTTGCTGTTTATTATAAACAGGTCGAATACCTAAAAACTTATTATTCCAAATAATTGACTGGCGTTCAAAGTCGCGAAAACTTGAGGCAATAGTAAGATTAAATCCCGCTTTTTGAGCTGCACTTTGCAGCGCTAAAAAGTCGCTAATAATAGCGCTGTGCAAGCGATGATTTTGTATGTCAGTTAAATGTGTATCACTTTGCCCTGTGATACACATTATCGATGTTGGTTTAGTTACATCCATTATGCTAAAAGTTGCTCTAGTATTTGCTCGTAAATGTCGGTAAGGGCTATTAAATCATCGGTACTTACGCATTCATCTACTTTATGAATAGTTTCGTTACGTGGGCCAAGTTCAATTACTTTAGCACCTGTTTGTGCAATAAAACGCCCGTCAGATGTGCCACCTGTGGTTTCTAGGTTTGTGGTTAAACCGGTTACCGATTTAATAGCTTTTACTGTGGCATCAACAAGTGGGCCGTGCTCGGTAATAAAAGGCAAGCCATTTACTATCCAGCTTAAGTCATAATTTAAGTTATGCTTTTGCAGTATGTCATTTACACGTTGTTGTAATTGCTCATGTGTTACTTGCGTGCTAAATCTAAAGTTAAACTGTACTTCTAGCTCACCTGGGATCACATTACCTGCACCTGTGCCGCCATTAATATTTGAAATTTGAAAGCTGGTAGCAGGGAAGTATTCATTTCCGTTATCCCACACCGTTTGGCTAAGCTCTGTAAGGGCAGGGGTTGCTAGGTGAATTGGGTTTTGTGCTAAATGTGGATAGGCGACATGCCCTTGTACACCCTTAACGGTTAAAAAAGCGGTAAGTGAGCCTCTTCGGCCATTTTTAACAACATCACCTAATACATCTCGTGATGAAGGCTCGCCTACTAGGCACATATCAATTTTTTCACCGCGCGCCTCTAGCGTATCAATTACACGGGTAGTCCCGTTTATAAACGGGCCTTCTTCGTCAGAAGTAATTAAAAATGAAATTGAACCTTTATGATCTGGATGTTTAGTAACAAAACGCTCGGTTGCAACAAGCATTGCAGCTAACGAGCCTTTCATATCGGCAGCGCCGCGCCCATGTAATAAACCGTCTTTTATTAATCCTGAAAACGGCGGGTGTTGCCAATTTTTTTCAGGGCCTGTTGGCACAACATCAGTGTGGCCTGCAAAACAAAAGTGCGGTGATTGTGTGCCTTTTCGAGCCCATGTATTTAATGTGTCGGTAAAAAATAATGACTCTATATTAAAACCAACTGCAGCAAGGCGATCGTTCATCATCTGTTGGCAGCCAGCATCTTCGGGCGTTACTGACTCACGTTGTATTAGTGCTTGGGCGAGTGCAATTACATCATCTTTCATGATTTAAATATCTCATCGTATTGGGCTGCTTTAAAACCTAAGTGGTAACTGCCATTGTTAATAAGTACTGGACGTTTGATCATGGCAGGTTGTTCAACTAACAATGGGATAGCACTTTCTTTAGTCAAACTCTGTTTTTGCTCATCAGTTAGTGCGCGATAAGTTGTGCCACGTTTATTAACAAGCTGTTCCCAATCGAGTTTATCTGCAAAATCACTTACCATTTGCTCATTTACGCCATCTTTGCGGTAATCATGAAACGTAAATTCGATGTTGTTGTCGGCTAAGTATTTTTTTGCTTTTTTTATCGTGTCGCAATTGCTAATACCGTATAGAGTGATCATAAATTTAGTTCTTCTTAATAATAGTTAATAAGGTATCTACATCCGCATTTACATGCGAATGTGAGTAATGAAATGTGCCGAGATTATGGCCGTTAAGTAAGATTAAACTGGCCAGCATAGGCGTTTCTAGTTCACGTAAATCAAAATAAGCGAGGCGCTGGCCTTTACTTATTTCACTACCATTTAATTGTGCAATATGGGTATGTGTAATTGATTGCGAACCGGTAATAGTTAAGTTGATTAAAACTTTTAAACCATTTTTAGCCTGTAAAATAAACTCAGTACCTGCGTTTTTTACTTGTAATAACGTGCCATCAAACGGCGCTAAAATTTTGTGGCTACTGAGCTTTACAGTAATACCAGGACCGAGAATACCAAACCTAAAAATAGGTTCGGGGTGTTCTTGAAGCGGTATTACTTTACCTGTAAATGGGCTTGTAATAAGGATGGCACTGCGGGGCGTTTTATTGAGTGCTAGATATTCAATTGTTTGTGCTTTCATATGCTATTGGGCCACCACGTTGTAACCATCTTTTTTTAAGGCGTTAAGTGCTAGTGAGGCCGTTTGCTTTTTTACTAAAATATAATCGGTATCGTAGGTTGAGATTGAAAAAATAGAAATTTTAGCGCGTGCTAATACACCCGATATATTAGCCATTATTCCGGTCAGCGAAAAACCAAGTGGGCCAACCACTTCAAGTGCTTGCCAATCAGATTCGGTATCTAAACTCTCTATTTCAAAGCTACTAGGGCAAACAATAGATAGTTCATCCTGGGTTTTAGATATAAAAAATAAAGGAAGCTTTAGTAGCGCCGCAGGTATATCGGCGTCAACATCTAAACTGTGAATAGATAAAACCGTGCTGTGTAATTGTAATGTTTGTTTTGACATTAAACGCCTGCGATACAGCATTATTGATAGCTTTATAGTATAGATTATTGCCTTCAAGTTAAAGGTGTAACCGTGACTAAAATGAGCATTTGGAAGTGGGTTTTAATAGAGATTAAAAACTTACCCACAATTTCTGTGGATAAGTATGGGGGTTGCAGGGTATAAATAGCCTAACTACTTAATTATTAAATAAATAATAGCTAGGCTATAAAAAGCACACGTTGTGTTTAATGTGCTATTAGCGCTTCTGCTTGGGCTGCCTGAATTGCAGTTAAGGCGATTGTATACACAATATCATCGACCAATGCACCACGGCTCAAGTCGTTTACGGGTTTGCGCATACCTTGAAGCATAGGGCCGATACTTATTAAGTCGGCACTGCGTTGTACTGCTTTATATGTTGTATTACCCGTATTTAAATCTGGGAATATAAATACAGTCGCTTTACCAGCTACAGGGCTGTTAGGCGCTTTTTTAAGTGCTACATTTTCCATTATAGCGGCATCGTATTGTAGTGGGCCGTCGATAATTAAATCAGGACGTTTTTGTTTTGCTATTTTTGTGGCTTCACGTACCTTTTCAACATCGGCACCCGTACCTGACGTGCCAGTGCTATAGCTTATCATTGCTACACGTGGCTCTATGCCAAATGCAGCTGCAGAGTCGGCAGATTGAATCGCTATATCAGCAAGTTGTTCAGCATTAGGGTCGGGGTTAATCGCACAGTCACCGTAAACTAACACTTGATCAGGTAGCAGCATAAAAAATACGGAAGATACCAGTGATGATCCTGGCGCTGTTTTAATTAGCTGCAGGGGGGGGCGAATTGTATTGGCTGTGGTATTAACCGCGCCCGATACTAAACCATCTACTTTACCTTGCTCAAGCATCATTGTGCCAAGCACGACGTTATCTTGTAGCTGCTCTTGTGCTACAACCGCAGTTAGGCCTTTGCTTTTACGAATTTCGACCATAGGTGCAATATAATCATTTATAATACTTTTTGGCTCGATGATACTTACATGTTCGTTTAGCTCAATACCTTGCTGCTGTGCAATACGTATTATTTCTTCGCGATCGCCAAGCAATATAGTTTTAGCAATGCCACGTTGACCACAAATAGCAGCCGCTTTAATTGTACGAGGTTCGTTTCCTTCTGGTAATACTACGGTTTTATCTGCTTTACGTGCTTTATCGGTTAATAAATAACGAAATGCAGGTGGTGATAACTTACGCGTTTTGCCTACACTTTGAGCTAGAGTATCGAGCCAGCTTGAATTAATATGTTCTGCGTTGTGATCTTTTACTTTTTCAATGCGTTGGTCATCATCATTTGGTACTTCCATATTAAAGTTATGCAGTAATAGTGATGTGCGCCATGTGTCGGCATCGGTTGCGAGTATTGGTAAACCGGTTTGCATGGCTTGTTCACACAAAGCCATAATACGTGGCTCTGGCTCAAAGCCACCGGTGAGTAATATAGCGCCAAGTTTAGTGCCGTTCATAGCAGATAAACACGCAGCAACAAGTATGTCTGAGCGATCGCCCGGTGTTACTAATAAAGCACCTGGCGTAAAATAATTTAAAATATTAGAAACCGTACGAGCACAAAAAGTAATACGACGCAGACGACGATGAAGCATATCGCCTTCGTTAATTATTGTTGCTTTTAAATACGCGCTTAAGTCTTTTACGCGTGGCGCTACTAAGTCAAAATCCCACGGGATTGCGCCAAGCAACATAAACGGATTCTTTTTAAAAATAGGTAAAGACGCTAAACGATTTAACTCGTTTTCAAGCTCTTCGGGTTTGTAAGCATCGACTAAATCGGCGCGTGCACGGCCTTCTTCATCAAGTGGCGCATTTACTTTATTAAAAATACAGCCCAGTACACGAGGATGATCGATTCCACCGTAATTACCTGCTGCAATTTCTAGGCGGTCTTCTATTTGAGTAATGGTGTAATTACCAGGGGTAAGTACAAATACAATTTCAGCGCCGAGTGTTTGCGCAATTTCGCGGTTTACACGCCCAGCATAAGGTTGGCGACGAGTAGGCACCATACCTTCAATAATAGCGACTTCATCGTCGTTTATTTTACTTTCAAAGCGTTCAACAATTTCCTCTAGTAGATCATCACCTTTACCGTCGCCAATCATTTGCTCAGCATAATCAAGAGCAAAAGGGGTGGGTGGGTTAATAGGTGAACCTTGAGTGACTATTTGTGTTGATTTTTCAGGACCTGTTTCGCCTGAACGAGGCTGAGCGATGGGTTTAAAAAAGTTAACTTTAACTGTTTTTTGCTCAAGAGCGCGAACTAAACCAACTGATACCGACGTTAAACCCACACCGGTAGACACAGGAATTAACATAATACGACGTGCCATATTAAAGCTCCTTTACGATGTTAGCGGCATCAAGTGCAATAACCCACTCTTCGTTGGTCGGCATTACTACCACTTTTGGTGAAGTATTGGCTGAACTAATAATACCTTGATTACCAAAACGTGCATCAAGATTGCTCTTCTGGTCACAACTGAACCCTAAAAAAGCTAATTGATTAATGACATTTTCACGTATGATATCGGAGTTTTCGCCAATGCCGCCAGTAAATATAAGTGCATCTAAACGTTGTAATGGTACCATGTAGGCTGCAATTTGTTTGGCTAGTCGGTAGCAAAAAATATCCAGCGCTAAACGTGCTTGTTTATGTCCGGCAACAGCGGCTTCTTCAATCGTTCGGCAATCGTTAGAGAGTTCGCTAATACCTAGTAGGCCGCTTTCTTGGTTTAATAAATTATCTATTTGCTGAGCGTTGTAACTAAGCTGTGTGGTTAAAAAATTAAATAAACCGGGGTCAATATCTCCACTGCGAGTACCCATAACAATACCAGCCAATGGCGTTAAACCCATACTGGTATCAACACTTTTACCATTTTTTATTGCAGTAACAGAGCAGCCATTACCTAAATGAGCACTAATGAAATTACTCTTCTCTATAGGCTGATTTAATAATTTAGCAGTTTGTCCTGCTACATAGTAATGACTTGTGCCATGCATACCATAGCGTCTTACACCGTAGTCTGTATAAAGCTTATAGGGTAGGGCGTAAAGGTAGGCAACTTCATCCATAGTTTGATGAAATGCTGTGTCAAATACTGCTACTTGCGGTAAACCTATAAATGAAGCTTGTGCAGATGAAATACCTAACAAGTTCGCATGACCATGTAGCGGCGCTAAAGAAGACGCTTTAGTAATACCGTTAATTACATCTTCATCAATTAAGACTGACTTTGTGAAATGCTCTCCGCCATGAACAACACGGTGCCCAACAGCAATAAGGTGCTCATCAAGGTTATGATCCTTTATTAAGCTTACAAGCGTATTTATAGCCTCAGCATGTGCTTGATTAGCCGCTAAGTCGATAACCGTCTTAGCCCCATTAAATTTGTATTTAATGGAGGGGGCTTTGGCGCCCAAGCGTTCAGCAAGGCCTGATATAATTTCGTGACCGTCGTTTGCATCAATAATGGCAAACTTTAAACTAGAGCTACCACAGTTTAAAACTAAAACATGTTGGGATTCAGGGGAGGTTGTTGGCATAGATTCAATTTCCATAAACAAATTTAGTAAGTGAACGTTAATACGTGATAGTTACACTTACTGTATTAAATAAAGCTAAAACAATTGAATGTTCAACTGCAAAGTGGTTAACGCAATGTTAAATATTTTACCTTATTTATGATGTTTAAGTTAGGATTGTTCGCCATTAAAGGGTAAATTTAAGCTCTTTTACTGAGAAAGTGTAACTCCCTCATTTTGTGTTACACTTTGGGTATAGCTCGTTTTCTATTGTATTTAAAAGCAGTATCTGTGAGGAGTCATGATGCAAAAAAGTGTGATGTCACAACTACAAACAGGCCGTTTGTATGGTAAAAAATGGCCAATGCGTAAAGAGCTTGCGCCTTTGTTTTTAGAGTTTAGAGTGATTAGAGCGACTGAGCTTGCCATTACAGTAATGCCAATCTTGGCTATGCTAACGTTGTTTTTTCAGCTTAATTACTTAGGATCTGATTTTTTACCGCAAGCCATTGCGAGTGCATTATTTTTTATATCGTTACCTTTACAAGGTTTATTTTGGTTAGGCAAACGAGCGCAAACGCCTTTAGATCCTGCGATGCAAAAATGGTACAACGAGCTGTACACTAAAATGGCGGCTAATGGATATCAAACGCAGTTAAGTGAAAACAAGCCCCGTTATATGGAGCTTGCTAACTTACTTAAAGATATGTTTGAAAAAATGGATAGAGCATTTACTAAAGAGCAGTTTTAGCGGGTTATACCATTATCTATTTTGGTAAACTGAGTAATATAAAATGATAAGGTGACATTGTGTTCACCTTTTTCTTCGAGTGCTGTCCAGTGCTCGGGTCTAAATTTCCATGCAAATGGCGTCATCATTATTAAGTTTTTAATATCAGTAAAGCTAAGCGCTACATGCTCTGTTAAAAGAGCCTGTTCTGCTTTTTGAAACCCTCTTGGCGTGGCTATTTCAGTATGTTCGTTTACTTCTGAATATATATACGATTTTAGCTCTTTTAAATGATAAGGGCCTGGGCTTGCGACCACTAATGTTGCATTTTTATTAGCTAGACGTTCAATCTCTTCCTCAAACAAAGGTGCAAATACGCTAATAAGTACATCAGCAAATTGACTTTTAAAAGGTGCTTGGCTAATTGATGCAACACTAAAATGGCAATTAGGGTAGCGCTTTGCTGCATATTTAACGGCAGATTTTGAAATATCGACACCGTATACAACTGCGTCTGTTTTACTGGCTATTGCTTGGGTATAAAACCCTTCGCCGCATCCTAAATCTATAACCGTATTCGAACTTATTCGACCGACTAAATCGCTAAGATTTTGTTGTAAAAAGCGGTAGTATCCACGCTCTAAAAATGCGCGTCTAGCTTGTACCATTTCAAGGGAGTCGCCCGGTTGTTTTGAATTTTTTTGTTGCACAGGCAGTAAATTAACATACCCTTCTTTGGCAAAATCAAAGCTGTGGTTATTAGCACAACGAAGTGTTGAATCAGCTTTCAAAAGTGCGAGATTACATAGCGGGCATTGATATTGTAGACTCATGAGTCTAGGTAGTCCTTATCGTAAAAAGTTTTTACCCAATGCGGGCGATAGGTGATCATAATTGTTATAGCCATGCCGTTGAGCATTGCTTCAGGAAACCAAATTATGGCACTTAAATAAACGTAGTTATCTGCAAGTTCTTGCCAATTGTATTGCCCTATAGCTAAGTAAAATAAAGCACCTAGGCTTATTTTTATACAGGCTATAAACCCTGCAGTTATAAACGCACAAACAAATATATAAACAAAAAAATGACGAGGTAAATACTGGTAACTAATTATAAAGCCAAGGTAGCTTAGTAAAATAGGAATAAACGCACCAATAAGCAGTTGTACTGGTAACAGTTCAAGTTCAATTTGACCAAATGCAGTTAGTAGCGCTGTGGCAAGTAGGCTACTTAAGATAGTCAATCGCCAGCCTAAAATTAATGTCGCGGCCGTAACGCCTAATATGTGTAAATCAAGGCCAGTTAAAATTCCTGCTTTTATTCGCCAAAGCACTGCAAACACTAACGCACATGCAAGAACTCCAGTTTGACGGGCTGGCGTATTAAGCAATGTTTTATATGTTTTTTTATCAAAGCTTAGTAGGGCAATAATAATTACAAGGGCCCAAAGTAGCCCTTGTATTGTTATGCTTAGCATAGTAATTACTTAAATGTTGACCATATAGGGGCATGATCTGAGGGTTTTTCAATACCGCGCAGTTCGTAATCAATGCCAGTATCTATACAGCGTGCTGCAAGCTCATTAGTTGCAAGTACTACATCTATTCGAAGCCCTCGGTTATCTACAAACCCTTTAGAGCGATAGTCAAACCACGAATATTGATCGTCTGTTTCTGGGTTTTGCTCTCTAAAGGTGTCTTTAAAGCCCCAATTAAGTAATGTTGCAAGCCATTCACGCTCTACCGGTTGAAAAGAACATTTACCCGTTTTTAACCAACGCTTTGCATTAACTTCGCCAATACCAATATCTAAATCGGTGGGTGATATGTTGATATCGCCCATAACAATGACGTCTTGATCGGGGGTGTGGTTGGTTTCAAGGTGTGTCATTAAATCTTTATAAAATTGTCGTTTATAAGGAAATTTAGTTTCGTGATTAATATTATCACCTTGTGGGAAGTAGCCATTCATGACTGTAAGGTCGCGACCGTTATCTTGTTCAACAGTGACGCTTATCATGCGTTTTTGCGATTCCTCTGTATCGGTAGCAAAGCCTTTTAAGACCGATTTAGGCTCTTTTTTGCATAACATAGCTACGCCATAATGGGCTTTTTGGCCATGAAAGTAGACGTGATATCCCATTTTTTGTACATCTTCTAGTGGGAATGCTTCGTCATGAACTTTAATCTCTTGCAAGCCAATAACGTCTGGTTGATGTTTGTCGATAATTGCTTGTAATTGGTGGAGACGAGCACGCAGACCATTGATATTGAAAGAAATCACTTTCATAAAATTTACCTTAAAATTGGATCTATTTAATGAATTAAATTGTATCAGTAAATACGCGTACATAACATGACTGAAATGAGAAAATAGCTGCACAAATGTTGATCAATTGGTGAGTAAAGTTTAAATATTGTAAATGCAGTATTGATTTTTTAAATAAATAAAAAATTCAATTGAACTTAACTTTATTGAATATATAATGCGCGAAATTCACTTGTTTAGCTCGTTCAAATAGGATCTCTCATGAAAACACAACTACTTTTAGCTACTGCTTTATTAGCATCTGCAACTGCTTCAGCACAAAGCAATACTTACTTCAGTCAAGATAATAAAATTGAGTCTAAGTTATGTGTACTAAGCGCAAACGAAGGCTTTAGTGTTGCTCGTAAAGAAGCTGCTCAGCACGGTGTTTACTTATCTCGTTTTTCTAAAAGCATTTTATGTAATGGTGAAGATATTCGCGATATTGCTAAAAAAACGACATTAAGCAACGCATCAGTTGAGAAAGTAGAAGTATTTGCAAAAGACGCTCAACAAGAAACTCAATTATGTATGACGGCTTTAAAACAAGGTTTAGCACCTGTTCGTCAAAAAATTGGTAACTTAAACTCATTAAAATGTAATGGTCAAAACGTTACTGAGTTTGTTAAACGCTACCAAAACGCAGCAATCTAATTATTGGCTGAACTATATAACTAAAATTGAGATACCTGGTTTTTTACCGGGTATTTTTTTGCAAAAATTACAAGGTTGTTTGCAAAGCTTGCAAGCTTAACTTATTGAAAGTGTTCAATAAATATACCAATCAAGATTAAGTTGTTGATTCTTATAAGTTAACTATTATTGGCATTGGATTTGTATTAGTTAAAGTGACATTTAATTAATTACGAAGGATACGTCTTATGAAAAAGTTAACATTAGCAGCCACTATTTTAGCATCATTAAGCCTAGCGGCTTGTTCATCTAATCAAGGTCTTGAAAGAATAGACAGTGACTTTGCAAGTTTAGATAATGACAGCGATGGCTACATCTCAAAAGTTGAAGCTGATGACGATAGCATTTGGGGCCATTTTTCAAATATTGATACCAATATGGATAACGAAATTAGCCGCAAAGAATTCAACACTTACATGAAGTTAAACAATGGTAAAGTAGCCACTGATTCTGAAGTAAGTGAGTCGGCATTTAAAGCTGAAATCGCTAAATTCGATAAAATTGAAAGCAGCTTTTCAAGCTTAGATAACGACAGCAATGGCTATATCTCGGTAGTTGAAGGTAACGATGATGATATTTCAAATCATTTTGGTTACATGGATAAAAACCAAGATAAGCGCATCAGTAAAAGCGAGTTTATGGGTTACATTAAAAAATACGGTAACGCTGTAGCTGAAGATGATGCATTAGAAGCCATTAAACACAGCTAATATTTGTTGTTTTAAAGAGTAAATTAGAAGCCAGTGATAATCACTGGCTTTTTTGTGTTTAAAATCTAGTTATTTAGTAGATATATTTTCCTAGTTTGGCGTTGTTCTGTCATAATAGATGGCTGTGTATTTTTATTTGTTAAGAGTGTGTATGGCGGGTCGACGAATTAGTGATGAACAACTAGTTGAGATCATTGAAGCAGCTATTTTTGTTGCAGATAAGCCTGTGAGTAAACGCCACCTTAAAGATACTGTATTAATAGATTTAGCTATTTCTATGGCGCGAATAAACGACGCAATAGATACAATACAAGAGCATTTTCAAACTCGTGGTATTCGCTTAGTCGAAGTTGGTAGCGGTTATCGTTTTCAGGCATGCAGTAGTTTAAGCCCTTGGTTAAATAACTTGTGGCAAGAACGCGCGCCTAAGTATTCACGTGCTTTACTGGAAACATTATCACTTATTACATACAGGCAGCCCATTACACGCGGTGAAATTGAGCAAGTAAGGGGGGTTACTACGGGTTCGAATATTATTAAAACCCTACTCGAAAGAGAGTGGGTTAAAGTGGTAGGGCATAAAGAGGTTCCGGGTAAGCCGGCTTTATATGCAACTACTAAACAATTTTTAGATTATTTTTCGTTAACTGGACTTGAAAACTTACCTGCGCTGCCAACAGAGCAGCAAAGTAAAATTAACCAGTTATTAAGTGATCCTTCTGTGAGAGAACCATCCGAATGAGTATACAAGGTGAAAAGTTACAAAAAGTCCTAGCCCGTGCAGGCGTAGGCTCACGCCGTGAAATGGAAAAATACATTGATGCAAACCGCGTTAGTGTAAACGGTAAAGTGGCAAAGTTAGGTGACCGTGTTGAAGAAACTGATTTAATTCGTGTAGACGGACACACTGTAAAGATTGAAGAAAAAGCAGATAGAATCTGTCGTGTAATTATGTATAACAAACCAGAAGGTGAGTTAAGCACACGTAAAGATCCAGAAGGGCGTCGTACAGTATTTGACCGACTTCCTCGTATTGATGGTGAGCGTTGGATTGCGGTTGGCCGACTAGACGTTAATACTTCGGGTTTGATGCTTTTTACTAATGATGGTGAATTAGCTAACCGCTTGATGCACCCAAGCTATGAAGTAGAGCGTGAATACTCTGCACGTGTATTTGGTGAAGTAACCAACGAGACGGTTAAAAACTTACTACGTGGTGTTGAGCTTGAAGATGGTCCAGCCAAATTCACGACTGTAACCCCTATGGGTGGCGAAGGCGTTAACCGCTGGTTTAACGTGACGTTAAATGAAGGACGTAACCGTGAAGTACGTCGTTTATGGCAGTCTCAAGATGCGGAAGTATCTCGTCTTATTCGTATTCGTTACGGTAAACTAGAGCTTGATAAGCGCGTGCCACAAGGTGGTTGGATGGAGTATGATTTAGAAACAGTAAACTACTTACGCAAAACCGTTAAATTAGGGCGCGAGACACAAACTAAGCTTTCTGTTATGCCTGAAAAACGCAAAGATAAACGCGCTAAAATCAACCAGATCCGTAAAGCAGTTAAAAAACACAATCAACGTGTTAAGCCTACTAAACGTAAATAATAAATTAGTTATTTATTGAACACAAAAAAGCCGCTAATTGCGGCTTTTTTAATGTGTTGTTTAAATTTTTTAAACTCTAAATTACTTTTTTACTTGAGCATCTAACGATTCGCCATTCACTTTACTAGAATCATCGCTCATCAAGTATAAGTAGGTTGGCATTAAATCTTCTGGTGTAGCAAGCGCGTCTCTATCTTCTCCTGGGTATGCAGCAGCGCGCATAGAAGTGCGAGTAGCGCCTGGATTAATACAGTTTATACGAATATTCGTTTTGCCTACTTCACATGCCCATGTTTGCATCATGCCTTCTACTGCAAATTTTGAGATGGCGTATGGCCCCCAAAACTCACGGCCTTTGCGGCCTACACCTGATGACGTAAATACTATCGATGCATTATCAGACTTACGAAGAACAGGAAAAAGCGCTTTAGTGATCATCGCTTGCGCGGTCACGTTTACTTTCATTATGTTTTCGAACGTAGATGAGCAAAAATGTTCAAGTGGACCAAGTGACCCTAAAATACCTGCATTATTGAGCAAGCCATCAAGGCGGCCAAATTGATATTCAATTGTTGCAGCAAGGTCACGGTAGTTTTGTTTAGTTGCGCCTTTTAAGTCCATGGGCACAATTGCAGGTTTAGGGTAACCTGCATTAACAATTTCATCGTAAACACATTCAAGTTTATTAGTTGTTTTTCCTAATAAGATAACTGTAGCGCCGTATTTTGCATACGTAATTGCTGCTACTCGGCCAATACCATCACCGGCGCCTGTTATTAAAATAATTTTATCTTTAAGTGCGTTTTCAGCCGCTTGATATGTGTGCATAAAAGTACCCATTCATCTATTTTTTTTGATTTTAACATAGCGAAACGTGAAGTAATCGAATTTATTGTAAAATTAGGTGGCGAAAATAGAAACTTTACGTTAAGTTTAACTGGTCTAATGTCTCATTAATAACCTGATTACATTGTTTTAACTTAATACACTGATTAAACACACTATAAAAATAAAATATGTGCGGAGCCAACAATATGAAAAAAATGCTACTTTCACTCTCTGTTACAGCTGCCTTGGCAGGTTGTGGCGGCGGAGAAACGTTAGAAGATGTTAAGAACGACACAGCAACCGTTATTCCAACAGCAACGGTTACATTTGACCCTGCTGCAGGTATCTTATCGGTACCTAATGATTTATTAATGAGTGGAACCCAAGACGGTACACTTAATATTCCTGGAGAATTAGATGACGACAATGTGTCTATTTCTCGAGCAGCTTATGCTGACCCTCAGCTTGCATTAGGTGCACTTGATGGTTGGTCTTCGCAGGTTCCTTATAAAATCGATTTAACATTTCCGCCAAATGTGAGTTTAGATGAAACGTCTGCTGGGACACCAGGTACAGTTCGCATTTTTGAAGTAGTAATGGGTGCAAGTTTAACTGACGCAGAATGTTCAGTTGTTGCTGCCGGTACAGCTTGTAAATTGGTCGGTGAGCTTACTTTTGGTGTTGATTTTGTTACTCAAGCTTCTGGTGATGCCGTTGCAATTATTCCTTTAAAACCATTTACGGCAGGTAGCTCATACATCAATGTACTAACTACTGGTCTTAAAGATTCATTAGGGCGTTCTATCGAGCCTTCTTCTACTTATGGGCTGGTTAAACAAGAAGCGCCATTAATTACAGAAGCCCAACTTGGTTTGCAGGGCGCTGTTAACAGTTACGAAAATGTAGTTGTAAGTTCAGGAAATATAACAAAAGAAGATATTATTTTTTCTAGCGCAATGACTATTCAGTCTGCGGGGCCAGTACTTGGGACAATTAAAAAATTGCTAGCTGCAAGTTTGCAACAGCCTGCGATGCCAACGCCTGCGCTTCAAGTTCCTGAACAACCGATGGTAAATGTACAACAGGTATTTGCTTCTCAGGGTGTAGAAGTGTCTGCTGCTTTCTCTGGTGTTCAATATCAAAAAGGTAGCATTATGCTACCGATGTATTTAGGTACACCAACGGGTACTGATATTAGTGATTTAAGTGATACATATTGGCAAGGTATGTGTGATAACGCGGTGGCAATAATCGGTTACAAGGCCGTTGCTGGTGATGCATTTCCGACAGATCCTATTAGTGAAAATGATGGTTTATGTTCTGCATTAAGTGACGGGCAATTACGTGACTTAGGACTAGATAGCACACGTCATTTAACAAAATATAACTCCATTCCAAAAGTACAAAGCATGGCAAATGTGCCAGTGCAAGTTACTAAGCCTATTTTACCAATAATTAATGGTGTACGTGCACAGTTACAATTAGATCCTATCGCAATGCCTGATAGCGGATGGCCAGTTGTTATTATGCAACACGGTATTACAACACAAAAAGAAAGTATGCTTGCTTTAACGGCGCAGCTTTCTATTCAAGGCTTTGCAACAGTTGCTATTGACCATCCAAGACATGGTGAGCGTGGAATAGATGTTGATGGTGATGGAACAGACGACTTTAATGCAACAACGGGTTCTGTGCTTAGTTACATGAATTTAAGTTCATTACTTGTTGCGCGTGATAGCTTACGTCAATCAGCGGCTGATTTATTAGGTTTACGTTTAGGTCTAAACTTTATTAATGATGCAACGATTAATGCGCAAGATGTAACTTACATTGGTCATTCATTAGGCTCTATTGTAGCCCCTGCATTTATTGCACAAGCTAATAACCCATTAGCGCCAACCGTTGACCCATTATTTAATGTAAACACAGTAGCACTTGCAAGCGGCGGCGGCGGTATAGCTAGCTTCTTACTAGAATCAGCTGCATTTGGTCCATTTATTCAAGGTTCAGTACTTTCACAAGCAGGTACAACAGAAGCTGATGAGTTTAACGCGTATTTACAAGTTGATGCAGTGTCTAACTGTGGTGCAGTATTGCCAGATATGGAAGCATATTTAACCTGTGGTTATAACGAGTATGTAGCTTCGTTAACTACAGCTGGTGAAACAAGTAAGCTTACTAATATTCAAGGAGTGTTTACTCAATTTGCATTTGCGGCGCAAACAGCACTTGATAGTGGCGATCCAACTAATTACGCAGCCACTGTGAAAGCATTAGGCACTCCTGTTTATACTAATGTTGTTGTGGGCGATGGTGTTGATAACAAGCCTGACCAAGTGATACCACCAATGGCAGCTAATAATCCTATTTCTGGCACAATCCCATTAGCTAACTTGATGGGTCTTGAAACAGTAAGTACTTCGCAAGCATTGAGTGAAACACCAACAAGCTACTTAGTTAAATTTACTAAAGGGCATCATGGTTCTATATTAACGCCAGCTCAAGATGCTGCACAAGCTGCAACTGTTGAAGGCAGTGCTGCCGCTAATACAGAAATGCAGTTGCAAGTAGCTACTTACTTAGCTGCTCGCGGTCGAATGTTATTAGTTTCCAACCCTGAGGTTGTGACTGATTAATAACCAGTAAAATAATTAACCTTTAAAAGCCACTGAAAAGTGGCTTTTTTTTGCTTTAAAGCATGCTAAATTAGCTGAAATTTATAAATGGAGAAACCAGTTGGAATTTTTATACGAATACGGTTTGTTTTTTGCTAAAACAATTACTTTTGTTATCGCTATTGCAGTTATTCTAATGCTAATAGTTGGCGCTGCAGTTAAGCCTAAAGCCAAAAAAGGTGAAATACAAATTGACGACATATCAGAGCAATTAGTCGATCTTAAAGAAAGTTTTCTACAAAATACGCTGGGTAAAAAAGAGTTTAAAACGCACCAAAAACAGCTTAAATCGCAAAGTAAAAAAGCAGATAAAGATGAGCCTAAACCTCGTTTATATGTAATTGACTTTGTAGGTAGTATGGACGCTCACGAAGTAGAAAGCTTACGAGAAGAAATAACAGCCATTATCTCTATTGCTAACCCAAGTAAAGACAAAGTACTTATTCGTTTAGAAAGTGGCGGCGGAGTAGTGCATGGCTACGGACTTGCTGCATCTCAGCTACAGCGTATTAAAAATGCCGGTATTCCTTTGAGTGTTGCAATTGATAAAGTAGCAGCGAGCGGTGGTTACATGATGGCGTGTGTAGCCGATGAGATACTTGCAGCCCCTTTTGCCATAGTTGGATCTATTGGTGTGATAGCTCAAATACCAAACTTTAATAAAATATTAAAGAAAAATGATGTGGAATTTGAGCAAATAACTGCAGGTGAGTTTAAACGTACACTTACTTTATTTGGTGAAAACACAGATAAGGCCCGTGAAAAATTTCGTGAAGAAATTGAACAAACACATGATTTATTTAAAACGTTTGTAAGCACTCAACGCCCAAGCTTAGATATAAACTTAGTTGCGACAGGCGAGCATTGGTTTGCAACTCAAGCGATTGATAAAGGTTTGGTAGATGTTATAAAGACAAGTGATGATGCATTGCTGGAGCAGCAACATGAGCGCCAAATTTATAAGATTAAATACAAAATTAAAAAGGGATTAAGCGATAAGCTAGCTCTTGGCCTGAGTAGTGGTGTAAATAAAGTGGGAATAAACTTACTCTCAAAATTTAAATCCCTAAATCCTTAGATTAGAATTTTTTTACGATTCAGTTTAATTCTTTCTACTCGAAAAAAAACCTTGATGTATTGCATCAAGGTTTTTTTATAGCTGTATAAATGTAGCTTATGAGTCAATAGACTTATGATAATCTTCTAAGTCTTTAGCTGCATTAGGGTCGTTAAAGATGCTCTCATCAAGTTCCCCTTCAGATTTAGCCACAACACAGGTAACCATACAATCACCGGTTACATTAACTGCTGTACGTGTCATATCTAGCAAGCGGTCTACACCGATAATAATTGCAATCCCTTCTACAGGTAAGCCAACTTGGTTAAGTACCATGGCCAGCATTATTAAACCAACACCAGGTACGCCTGCTGTACCTACAGAGGCAAGTGTTGCTGTTAATATAACCATTAGATAATCAGAAATTGTTAAATCTACACTAAACACTTGTGCAATGAATACGGTAGCCACACCTTGCATGATAGCAGTGCCATCCATGTTAATGGTAGCACCCAGTGGGATAGTAAATGAGGCAACCGAGTTATTAGCACCTAGTTTTTTAGTAGCAGTTTCAAGTGTAATAGGCATAGTTGCGCTTGAGCTCGAGGTACTAAATGCAAATAAGCATGTGTGCTTCATTTTTGCTAAGAAAATAAGCGGGTTTAAGCCCGTTAATATTTTTAAAAGCAATGTGTAGTTTACGAAAGCATGTAATAACAGCGCAAGCACTACAACGCCAAAGTATTTGGCTAGGCTAACAATTAAGTTAAGCTCAATTGTTGTAAATAGTTTTGCCATTAAAAAGAACACGCCATAAGGTGCAATGTTCATTAACAGCGTAACTAGTTTTAAGATTACTGTGTTTAAATCTTCAAAAACACTTGCTACGCGTTTGCCTGTTTTACCACTTAATGCCATTGCTACACCAAATAATAGTGCAAACACTATAACCTGAAGCATATTACCCTTGGCCATTGCTTCAAATGGGTTAGTAGGAAACATATCTATAATTACACGTGCAAGGGTAGGCGCTTCTTTAGCATCATAAGTTGCATTAGATGGTAGGCTGATGCCTTCACCAGGGCTAAATAATAAGGCAAGTGTAATCGCCACTGTTATAGCAATAGCTGTAGTTAATAAATATAAACCAATAGATTTACCACCTAGGCGGCCTAGTTTTTTAGGGTCGCTTAAGCTACAGGTACCACAAACGAGCGATACAAAAACAAGAGGCACAACTAACATTTTTAAGCTGGCAATAAATATTTGGCCACCAACATGGAAAATACCATCAACAAAAAAGGCTTTAATTGGCAAAGAGAATAACCCAAGTGGTATTAGATAATCGTCTTCACCAGCTAATATAGCCTGAAATATAAAACCTACTGCAACCCCAAGCGCCATACCAATCATGATGCGAGTGGTTAAACTCATTGAACGGATTTTTGACATATTCCCTGATCTACATTTTATAAATTTGCCATAGACTACCAGCAAGGAAATATTTACTACAGAAAAAATTGGTATTTATTTAAAATTATTTTGCACAAAAAAGTAATAAAAAACTGAGATTTTAGACTAAGTTATAGGTTAATATTAAGTGAAAATTAATTTTGATTATAATAACAACGCTAGGGAGAGGTTCATGCCTTTAATGCGACTGCTCGGCATTTCATTGCTAAGTTTTTTACTCACAGCCTGTGGTGGCGGTGGGTCACTTGAAAAAGACGGCTCCATTAGTGATGGTGATTCCACGACGGAAACATCAACCTATACAATAAGTTTGAAAGGTTATTTGAAAGCGAGTGATACTGAGTCGAATAGTGTTACCGCTGATGCTCCTTTAGAATTAAGAGCTAGTTTAGTTAATGAAGATGGTGATGCAGTGTCTGGCGAGCGTATTACATTCACGTTAGCGGATTCTATTGGTGAGCTAGACCCAGTAGCAGGTACCGCTCTTACTCAATCAGATGGCGTAGCGACTATTGAGCTAATAGCAGGTTCAAGTGCAGGTGCAGGTGAAGTTACAGCCACTTTTACGATTGATAGTGTCAGTTACACGGATACATTTGCTTTTGAATCTGATGGTACCGCGTCAACAGAACCTCAGTTAAATATCACAGCTGTAAACAGTTCAGGTGAGAATACTCGTAATGTTGATTATTCAAACCCTCTTACTGTTCAAGTTGAGCTAGAGATTGATGGAGAGCCTGCTGCATTTAAGCTTGTTGAATTCGTACTCACTGGTTTAGGAACAATCAATCCAACTAACGGCACAGCACTAACAAATGCTCAAGGCATTGCAACAATAAGCCTTCTAGCTGGTACAGAAGTTGGTGCAGGTTCTATAGTTGCAACCTACACTGATAATGAAAACATTGTTTACAGCTCTGATGGTTATACATTTACTACCGAAGGTGATGCACCCGTTCAGGGTGAGTCGTTAGACTTTTCTATAGGATTGAGTCTTACATCTTCGACTTCATTGACCGAAATTAGTACCATTAGTGCAGCCGATAGTGGTGTGGTTAAAGCAACTGTTCTTGATGGTAATGGTATTAAAGTAGAGGGGGCCGTTGTTAATTTTTCTTCTACCCTAGGTAATCTTATTCCAAGCATTGGAACAGCATTAACAAACGAAAATGGTATAGCTTCACTTAATTTAACTTCAGGTACTGTCGAAGGTGCTGGTTTAATAACCGCACAGTATGAAGGTGTGGAGAAAACGTTGGGCTTTTACACCCGAGGCGATGCTGTAAACCCAGATCAAAGCACTGCGGATATCAATTTTAAAATTTTGCAAAACTGTCCGGTTGATTTTAAAACAACTAGAGATGCAAGTTTCTGTGAAGAGGTAACAAGTATTTCAGGTGATTCTTCAGCTATTTTATTTATTGAAGTGACTAATGAAGACTCTACAACACCACTTACTCAAGCTTTAGTAACCGCTACTACTACTATTGGATCTATTACTCCTTCAACAGGCACTGCAATTACAGATGCAAATGGTATCGCACTACTCGATATTGTTCCTGGGCAAGATGTAGGGGCAGGTGAAATCACCGTTTCTGTACTTGATAGTAACTTGACTAAAGCGTTTCAGATTGCTGCGGTAGATATTGAAATTTCTATTTCGAGTTCTATTGCTGATGATGAGCTATTAGCGGCAGGGGCTACGGCTCTAATTTCTATTGAAATTTCTAAAGATGGTGAGTTATATACAACTCCATTAACGGTTGAATTCTCATCGGGCTGTGTAAGTTCGGGGCAGGCATCAATTGATGAAACAGTGACTAGTATTGGTGGATTTGCACGTTCTACATATCGCCCTTTAACTTGTGTGGGTGGTGATATTATTACAGCAACGGTTATTACTGGTGGAGATACCGTTTCTGCAAATACTACAATTAATGTATCACCTGCAAATATTGGTTTTTTACAGTTTATAGATGTTACAGAGCCTGTAATTGCATTAAAAGGTACAGGTGGTGCTGACCGTACTGAAATTTCAGAAGTGACTTTCAAACTTGTGGATTCAAACGGGAACGATTTAGCGTCAAGAACGGTTAACTTTGAACTTTCAACTGCTGTAGGTGGCATTACATTAGGCACTGCCAGCGCTATTACTAATGCCAGTGGCGAAGTGAAGACATCAGTACTATCGGGTTCGATTGCAACACCTGTACGTGTTATTGCATCAAGTGAAGAAGAGGTAGAAGGTAATACAGTTGTTGTAACAGCCCCTTCAGATATTCTTGTTGTTAGTACAGGTATAGCTGATCAAAATAGTTTTTCGCTATCGCGTTCTATTTTCAATCCCCATGCATTAAATGTTGATGGTAATACAGTAGCGGTTAACGCACGTTTAGCCGATCACTTTAATAATCCTGTTCCAGATGGTACAGCCGTTACTTTTATTACAGAAGGTGGAGTTATTGAGCCAAGTTGTACTACAACGAATGGAGCATGTAGCGTTACTTGGACAAGTAGCAACCCGCGTCCTTTTACTGATTCAATGTACGAAAATACAATTGCTCAAAAATGTGATGGTGGATTACCGTGCCCATTAGGTATTTTAAATAATGATCTTACAATAGATTTACCACTTGGTGGACGAGCAACCGTTCATGCATATGCTATTGGTGAAGAGACTTTTTCAGACTTAAATGGTAATGGTTACTTTGATAGCGAAGACTTCTTTGATGATTTATTTGATATCCCAGAAGCTTTTATTGATAACAATGAAGATGGTACTTTTGGCGGCAAAGATTGTAGTGATGGAACAGACCCATGTTCTCGTGACAATTCAACAGGTGATGAGTTTGAAGAGTTCGTAGATTTTGATGGTAATGGCTCTTGGACTACCCAAAACGGTTTATACAATGGTTTACTATGTCGTGAAGAAGACGAAACCGCAGGACTATGTAGCCGTCAATTGGTTAATGTATTTCAAAACCAAGAGATTGTTATGTCGGGTGATGCGGCATTCTTTAGATTAGTAACCTATGCTGATGATTGCTCGGCTATTGCAGGCGTAACAGCATCTGAGGTGCATATAAACAGTGATCCAGCGAGCCCATTAGTACGTCGCTCACAAGCTGATCCAACAAGCCAACAGATGTGTCAAGTCAGTGAAATAGATTTAACCCAGAGTCCAACAGGGACTAGTAGTGTCAGTCTGATTATGTATATTGCAGATATGTATAATAATCCTATGCCTGCAGGTACTGAGGTATCTATTAGTACTGATAACGGTGAAATTACTGGCGAAACTAGTTATGTATTTCCTAATACTACGAGCTTTGTTCCAGTAGGTGTTTCTTTTGGTATTAAACGGGAACCTTTGACAGGTGGTAACGATAGTCCATCGGGTAGCTTAAACATTTCAGTTGAAGCTCCTTCAGGTTTAGTTTCGCCATTTTCAGTTTCAGTAATCGACGATTTATAATCGTTTAAAATAAAAAATGCCAACCTTTAGGTTGGCATTTTTGTTTCTGTTCTATATATTCCACATCAATTAATCTAAAAACACCTGTTTGTTTAATTTAACGACAAAAATTGTTCGTTTATTCAGTAAATACTGAAAAGTTTGTATTAAAAGCTTGTAACAACTAGTGTTTGTAGATATACCTATAAATATTCGCGCCGCTTATGTCGGCAAAACACATTTTTAATATTTGGTTAGAAATAGGCAACTATGGGCAAATCGCTAGTAATTGTAGAGTCACCTGCTAAGGCTAAAACAATTAATAAATACTTAGGTAATGACTTCATCGTAAAGTCCAGTATTGGGCATGTACGTGATTTACCTACTTCAGGTTCGAGCAAAGCTAAAGTGCCGGCAACTAAAACGCCAGCAGAAGTTCGCAAAATGGAACCTGAAGAGAAAGCAGCGTATAAAAAGCAACGAGATTATACTAACCTGGTCGCGCGTATGGGTATTGATCCTGAGCAAGGTTGGGAGCCGCATTATGAAATCCTGCCAGGTAAAGAGAAGGTTGTTCAAGAATTACAAAAGCTGGCTGAAAATGCAGATCAAATATACCTCGCAACGGATTTGGATAGAGAAGGGGAAGCAATTGCTTGGCACCTTCAAGAAATCATTGGCGGCGAACCTGAAAAGTATAAGCGCGTAGTTTTTAACGAGATTACCAAAAACGCAATACAGCAAGCTTTCGAAACACCTGGCGAGCTTAATACTGACATGGTTTACGCTCAGCAAACACGACGCTTTTTAGACCGTGTTGTAGGCTTTATGGTTTCTCCTTTGTTGTGGGCAAAAGTTGCACGTGGTCTATCTGCAGGACGAGTTCAGTCTGTTGCGGTACGCTTATTAGTTGAGCGTGAACGTGAAATTAAGGCATTTATCCCTGAAGAGTTTTGGGATATTCACGCTGATGTTAAGAATACTGAGTCTGAGTTACGCTTAGAAGTAACCAAACAAGCAGGAAAGGCATTTAAGCCTGTAAATGAAGCTCAGGCTAGCGCAGCTGTTAAAAGCCTTGAGAATGCAGAATACAAAGTAATTAGCGTTGAAGAAAAACCTAGTAAAAGTCGCCCAAGTGCGCCATTAATTACTTCAACCATGCAACAAGCGGCAAGTACACGCCTAGGTTATGGCGTTAAGAAAACTATGATGCTCGCTCAGCGTTTGTATGAAGGCGGTTATATTACTTATATGCGTACCGATTCAACCAATCTTTCAAAAGATGCGGTTGAAATGTGTCGTGAGTATGTAACGAACGAGTTTGGTGCTAAATATTTACCAAAAGATCCAATTAACTATAGCTCTAAAGGCAATGCACAAGAAGCGCATGAGGCAATTCGTCCTTCAAGCGTTACAGTGTTGTCTGGTCATATCGAAGGCGTAGATGCCGATGCTAAAAAGCTGTATGAGCTAATTTGGCGTCAGTTTGTAGCGTGTCAAATGGTACCTGCTGAATACGACTTAACAACACTGACTGTTGCAGCTAACGATTTCCAGCTCAAAGCAAAAGGCCGCGTGCTTCGCTTTGATGGTTGGACAAAAGTACAACCTGCGGTGCGTAAAAAGAACGAAGAAGATCAATCACTGCCAGCTGTTAAAGAAGGTGAAATACTTACTTTAATAGAACTTGATCCTAAGCAGCATTTTACTAAGCCGCCAGCTCGCTTTAGTGAAGCTAGTTTAGTAAAAGAGCTTGAAAAGCGTGGTATTGGTCGTCCATCTACTTATGCGTCGATTATATCAACAATTCAAGATCGTGGTTATGTACGTGTAGAAAACCGCCGTTTCTTTGCTGAAAAAATGGGTGAAATTGTTACTGACCGCTTAGTTGAAAACTTCACTGATTTAATGAACTTTGATTTTACAGCTAAAATGGAAGGTCGTTTAGATGACATTGCTGAAGGCGAGCGTGTATGGACTCAAGTTTTAGATAAGTTTTATGCTGATTTTTCAACGCAACTAACTGTCGCTAAAGACGAGCCAGAGAATGGCGGCATGCGTCTTAATGAGATGGTTGAAACCGATATAGAATGTCCTACATGTAGCCGCAAAATGGGTATACGTACGGCTTCAACCGGTGTTTTCTTAGGCTGTACTGGTTACAGCCTTCCACCGAAAGAGCGTTGTACTACTACAATGAACTTAGTGTCGGGCGATGAAGCGGTTGCTGCTGATGTCGAAGACGTAGAAACCGAAAAATTAATGCAGATGAAGCGTTGTCCTATTTGTGAAACTGCAATGGACTCATACCTAATTGACGAAACCCGTAAACTACATGTGTGTGGTAATAACCCTGCATGTAAAGGGCATATAGTTGAAGAAGGTACCTTTAAAATTAAAGGCTACGACGGACCAATTATCGAATGTGATAAATGTGGCTCTGACATGGAACTTAAATCGGGTCGCTTTGGTAAGTACTTTGGCTGTAACAACGACGAGTGTAAGAACACACGTAAGTTACTTAAAAATGGCGAGGCTGCTCCACCAAAAGAAGATCCTGTTCACATTACTGAATTAGAGTGTGAGAAGTCAGATGCGTATTTTGTTTTACGTGATGGCGCTGCGGGTATATTTTTAGCCGCAAATACTTTTCCTAAGTCACGTGAGACACGTGCACCTAAGGTAGAAGAGTTAAAACGCTTTAGAGACCGTATCTCGCCTAAGTTTTATTACTTAGCAGATGCACCTGCTAAAGATCCTGATGGTAATCTTGCTGTTGTACGCTATAGCCGTAAAAATAAATCTCAGTATGTTATGACTGAAGTTGACGGTAAAGCTACCGGCTGGACTGCTCATTATGAAGCAGGTAAATGGACAGAAGAAGCGAAGAAAAAAGCAGCGCCTAAAAAGAAAGCAGCTGCAAAAAAGGCACCAGCTAAAGCTAAGCCTAAAGCGAAAGCTAAAAAAGAAGATGAATAAGCACGTTATTGCTTATTCATAGTTTTTGTAGATTTAAAAAATCATAAAAAAACCGGAATGCACAGCTTGTGTCTATTCCGGTTTTTTTGTGCCTAGTTGAATGCTTTCGCAACGGCTTTATTAGCAGTACATTCACCTAAGCGTGTTACCAATTTGATTAAAAACCTGGTCATTTTAGCGTATTAAATAACTCAGTTACTGCGTTAAAAGCTATTCATATATGACTGCGTAGATGCAGAAAGTAGGCATTGCAGGGAGCAGCTGCCGAGAACAAATATATGTCATGTTTTTTCGCTTAGCTATTGAGCTATATTCTTAGCGCTTTAATAGATCACTAATTAAATGTAATTGGTATAATTAAATCTTAACAGAAGATACTTTTTTATAGCCTTCAGATTCAAGCTCATCATTTACGCATTTTAATACGTAGGCATTTAGCTCTTCATTGCTTACGTCATCATCTTTAGCCCAGTTAACACACATTTCTGTGTATTCTTTTATCATTTCGGCTGAAGCTGTTGGCGCATCGTCTGCAACCGCGTAAGTCGCAGATACTGCAAATAGTGGTGCTACGATTAATGCTAGCAATGCTTTTTTCATTCGTTTATTCCTAAAAAAATGGTGTGATGACTGATTTATCCAGTTTAAAGTTAGATATAAATCAGTAGTGCCCAATCCAGAACAACTCTGTTGGTATACTGATTTTTAATCGAAATTGAAATAAAAGATAACGAAATTTTTTTATCGTGAGGATGAGTAATTTACTTGTCAGTTTTTTAACTTTAGTAAGTACAGCATTATTAGCTGGAGTAATATATTTAGTAGCTACGAAAACCTGATTCTACGCTTTATATTAATAACCTTTAGATTGTTTTAGGGAAAATTGATTTCTTAGGTTCAAAAATGAAATGGATAAGCGTCATTGTTTATTTCTACTATGAGGATATTTTAAGTTTGTAATATCAGCCGTATTATTTGCTTTAACTGAATGTCTAAATGGTGAAACTAAAAGTCACTAGAATGCGTTAAATACAAAAAAGCCCAAGTGAATAGCTTGGGCTTTTTCGTGTGTAACGCACTTAGGTAAACATTAAACGCAACTTTTGAGTCATTAACACTGAGCGTAAAAACATGCGTAAGGCTCAAGCGTTGTGGTGCCTTGGTCTAACTTTGCGCTGTGGTGGCTAAGCTCGGTGTATTCTTTAACGATTGATGTTGGCATATCAATACTTGTTTGCTTAGCGCTGAGATTGAACATACAAAGCATTCTTTGCTTTCCAAGCGTTCTATAAAAAGCAAGCATAGGCTCTGGCGTTTCTATAAATTCAATATCACCTTCAAGTAAAACTGTTTGGCCTTTTCGCCATGCCATAAACTCACGGTAGGCATTTAAAATTGAGTTGTTATCATCTGTTTGTATAGCTACTGATTGCTGCTTATGTGCATCATCAATGGGTAGCCAAGGTTTTACTTCACTAAAACCTGCATGAGATGAATCAGCTAGATCCCAAGGCATTGGTGTTCTACAGCCATCACGCCCTTTAAAATTAGGCCAAAATGTAATGCCGTATGGGTCTTGTAAATCTTCAAATGCCACACTTGCTTCACCTAGACCTAGCTCTTCACCTTGGTACATACACACGCTGCCACGAAGAGAAGCTAATAGGGCGGTTAGCATTTTACATTGTTGAGGGTTTACTTCGCCATTTTCGCTCCAGCGGCTCGCTACGCGCTCTACATCATGATTACTAAATGCCCAGCATGGCCAGCCTTCAGTCATACGTTGTTCTAGAGTTTGAACCGTAGTTCTAATATATTCACTTGAGTAATCATTTGTTAATAGCTCAAAGCTATAACCCATGTGCAGTTTGTCGCCACCTTGGGTGTACTGCGCCATTGTAGCTAATGAATCTTCTGATGAGATTTCGCCAAGCGATACAGTACCTGGGTATTTATTAAGTAATGTGCGAATATCTTGCATAAATTCAATATTTTCAGGCTGAGTATTATTGTAGTAATGGTACTGAAATGCATACGGATTATCTTCACTAAAACCACGACCCTGGCGCTTATCTTTTGGTTTAGCCGGATTATCACGTAATTGCGCGTCGTGATAGCAAAAATTAATTGCATCAAGCCTAAAACCATCAACGCCTTTTTTAAGCCAAAACTCAACATTATCAAGCACAGCTTTTCGAACATCTGGGTTATGAAAGTTAAGATCCGGTTGTTCGGTTAAAAAATTATGTAGGTAGTATTGCCCGCGACGAGGCTCCCACTGCCAAGCACCACCACCAAAAATAGACAGCCAGTTGTTTGGGGCTGTCCCATCATCTTTTGCGTCAGCCCAAACATACCAGTCGGCTTTACTGTTATTTTGATTTTCACGGCTATCAGTAAACCATTGGTGTTGATCTGATGTATGGCTTAGCACCTGATCAATAATTATTTTAATATTACGAGTGTGGGCTTCGCTTATTAGCTCATCAAAATCATTTAGGTCACCAAAAAGCGGGTCAATGTCACGATAGTCGCTAATATCATAGCCAAAGTCTTTCATTGGCGATTTGAAAAAAGGTGAAATCCAAATAGCATCAACGCCTAAGCTTTTAATGTAATCAATACGATTAATAATCCCTCTTAAATCACCAATGCCATCGTTGTTGCTATCTTGAAAGCTACGCGGATAAACTTGATAAATAACCGCACCTTTATACCACTGCTTTTGGGTCATGCTTTTCTCCGTCATTCCACACAGTATTTAGACTATTTTTATTTGTGATTACGATTAATCACGTTATTTGCAAAAAGCATACGTGAAGCCTTGTACGCTGTAAAAAGTCTGCATACGTATGCACTAAAATTAACGCAATTAAATTATTAAAAATAAGTACTTATAGCTAGCTTAAAGGTGTTTTATTTATGTGTTGGGTGTTTACCAATTATGGTACTGACTTACTTTCTGACCTTTATTAAACATAACGGTTTGTCATACAAGAGAAAATATATTTTATGTTTTGAATTTAATGGTCTGACCAATTAAACATTTGAATTGTGTCTAATATTTCTTATTTTAAATAGCGATACTAATTAGTTTCACTTTGTTTACATTGCGTGCTGTTAACTTTTAGTTTTTGATACAGTAGATTTTACATATAAAGTTAGCTGCGTCATTTTCAATGGTTTTATTTTCAATAAAATCAATTATTTAATGTTTATTTGGCAAGGTTTGTAATAATGTGAAGTCGTGCTATAACTGTTGAATACGTATGCATAAAGTTGTTAATAAAATAAAGCTGGCGTTAATATTCATCCTGACAACAAAATTAGCTCGCCTGTTTGACTATCACTCAAATAAAGAAGCGAGTATCACAATATGGGTAACGGGAAAAACATCATGTCTATGTTCAAACCAAGTATATTAACGTTGGCAATGGCTACTGCAGGATTAGCAAGCTTTGCCTCTGTAGCAGCACAAGAAGATACAGTTAAAAATGATGACGTTGAGGTTATCGAAGTAAAAGGCTTTCGTGGCAGTGTTGTAGAATCAATCAACACAAAGCGTTTTTCTACTCAAGTCGTTGAGTCAATTTCAGCAGAAGATATAGGTAAGCTACCTGATTCATCTATTGCAGAGTCTATTGCACGTTTACCTGGATTAACAGCGCAGCGCTTAGATGGTCGCGCAAGTAGAGTATCAATTCGTGGTTTTGGTGAAAACGAAAGTGGCACCACATTTAATGGCCGCGAGCAAGTATCTATTGGTGATAACCGCGGCGTAGAGTTTGACCTTTACCCATCAGAAATTATGAGCGGCGTTACCGTTTATAAAACACCTAATGCAAGTATTGAAGCAGAAGGTATTGCGGGCATAATTAACATGCAAACCGTGCGTCCTTTAAGTAAAGGTGAACGTGTTGTTCAAGTAAATGGACAGTATGAGCAAACAAGCTTTGATAAATTAAACCCTGACGGCAACGACGACGGTTACCGTGGCACTTTCTCATACATCGACCAGTTTGCTGATGACACCATTGGTATTGCATTTGCACTAAATACCATGAGCTCGCCAAACCAAGAAAAGCGTTGGAATTCATGGGGTTATCCTGAATTCACTGCTGAAGATGGTAACTCGTATTCAATTTTAGGCGGTGCTAAGCCATATGTTCGTTCATCAACGCTTGAACGTGATTCAGCAATGCTTGTTCTAGAAGCAGCGCCTACAGATAAACTAAATATGACGTTTGATGCGTTGTATGTAGACTTTACAGACGAGCAAATTTTGCGCGGCATTGAAGTTCCTTTTGCTTGGGGTCAAGGTAGTATTGATGCAAGCAGTGCTATAGTAGATGCAGAAAGTGGATTCATAACAAGTGCTGTAACACAAGGCCAACGTGTTGTTGTGCGTAACGATTACCAAGAGCGTGATGCTGAACTAACTGCATTTGGCTTTAACACTAAATACGATATTGATGATTCATGGTCAGTAGAATTTGACGCAAGCTACTCGCAAGTTGACCGTAAAATTTGGAGTATTGAAAGCTACTCAGGTACAGGGCGTGGTGATTCTCGCGGTGTTGCAGATAACTTAGGTTATGCTTTTAATGGTGGCAATACTGGCGCTACTTTTTCACATGACTTAGATTACAGCGATTATGATCTAATTCAATTAGGTGGGCCGCTTTCGTGGGGTGCAAGCTCTGCACTAAATGATGCATATGGATTAACGGGCACAGAGTATGTAAACCAAGCTCAAGACGGTTTTATTAATGCTCCAACTATTGAAGATGAATTAGTTACATTAAAACTTGCAGCGTCTAAAGTACTAGAAAACGAATACATTAGTTCAATTGAATTTGGCTTAGGTTATAAAGAACGTGAAAAGTCTAAATATTCGCAAGGTTACTTCTTAACTTTAACTGATTTTTCTCTTGAAAACCCAGGAATGCTTAGTGTACCTGAGCAATACCGTTTAGGCAGTGTTGGCCTTGACTTTATTGGGCTAGGAGACATGATAGCCTACGATGTAAATGGTTTAGTTAATGATGGTTACTATGAAACCCTTGACGAAAGTTTAACTAGCTCAACTCATGCAACTAAGTCGTGGACAGTAAAAGAAGAAATCACCTCAGCATTTGCACAAGCTAATATTAATGCAGAAGTAAGTGGTCTTCCATTAACTGGTAATATTGGGGTGCGCTATGTTCATACAGATCAATCCTCTCAAGGTAATGCTTTTGGTGTAGATGGGAATACTGGTCTAGTCATTACTTCACCTACAGATATTGGTCACGATTATTCTCACGTTTTACCAAGCTTAAATTTATCACTTGCGCTTGATGAGCAGCAAACAATACGTTTTGGCGCAGCGAAAACAATCTCACGTGCGCGTATAGATGAAATGAACGCCTCTGTTAATGCATCATATAATGATACACCGGATGAAAACGGTAACTTTTGGTCTGTATCGGGTGGTAACCCTAACCTAGAACCTAAAGAAGCAACAGGCTACGATTTATCTTATGAAAACTACTTTAGTGATGAAGGTTACTTCTCTGCTGCATTTTTCTATAAAGACTTAACCCAGTGGATTTTTGATGGTAAATACGAAATTGATATGTCGGGCGTTGCGGACCCATCAACAGGTGAAGTCCCAGCTACGTCAGAAGGTACTGGCAGTGGTAAAGTAAATGGCGGCGGCGGTGACCTATACGGTTACGAGCTATCTCTAGCGTTACCATTTAAAATTTTCCACCCGTCTCTTGAAGGCTTTGGCTTAATTGCTAGTCATACAGGTATTGAATCTGATATTGAAGATGGAAATGGCAATGAGTACGAACTACCGGGTCTGTCTGACAAAATTCAAAGCTTAACGGTTTACTACGAAATGAATGGTATTCAACTGCGTACCAGTATGCGTAAACGTAGTGCCTTTAAAGGTGATGTATACGGGCTAGGTTTTGATACCGAGCAAGTGGATATCCTAGGCGAAACAATTTGGGACATTCAAGCTGGCTACGACTTTAGTGAGGCCGGTGTTGAAAGTCTTGAAGGGTTATCAATTCAGTTCCAAGTTCAAAACTTAACAGAAGAGCCGTTTACATCGCTTTCTGGCGATAACGCGCTACAAGTTCGTGACTACCAAGATTACGGTCGTACTTACTTGTTAGGCTTTAGCTACAAGCTATAATAAAGGTTGTGTGTAGGAGCCCTTGTAATTTGTTTTACAAGGGCTTTTTTATAGCTACTTTATCAAACTTAACAAAGCTTTAAACTGTAAACGTGGACAATAATATGAAACCAATAAAACACGTCGTAATCGCAGGCGGGGGAACGGCAGGGTGGATAACAGCCGCCTTGCTTAATAAAGTGTTAGGTAAAGTAATTAAAATAACCCTTATTGAGTCAAGTACTATTGGCACTATAGGTGTGGGTGAAGCAACAATTCCGCCTATTATTCAGCTTAACAATGCACTGGGTATTAACGAGCAAGATTTTATAAACGCTACTAATGCATCTATAAAACTAGGAATTGAGTTCGAAAATTGGAAAACCACCTCTCATAGCTACATGCATGCTTTTGGCTCATTTGGGAAAGACTTCCCCTTTTGCGATTTTTACAATTTTTGGGTAAAAGGGCATATTAGCGGTGCAGAAGAAAGCTTATGGGACTTTTCTCTTAACTACCAAGCGGCTAAACAACATAAATTTGCACCCTTAAATACCCTACCTAATACACAATTGCCTGGCTTGAGTTATGCGTATCACTTTGACGCAACGTTATATGCTGAGTTTTTAAAAAACCTCGCAACATCACGCGGTGTTGAGCATATTGATGCCAAAATAGAGCAGGTTGAACAATGCCCTCTATCAGGGAATATAAAATCATTAACCCTTGGTAACACACAGCAGATAAACGGCGACCTTTTTATAGACGCGACAGGCCAGCGCGCCTTACTCATAGAGCAAACCCTTAACACAGGTTTTGTCGATTGGTCTCATTATTTACCGTGTGATAGCGCCGTGGCGGTGCAGTCTCAAGGTACTAGCGAGCTAAAACCTTATACGCGTTCAATTGCACACAGCGCAGGCTGGCAGTGGCAAATACCGCTGCAAAGCCGAATAGGTAATGGCTTGGTGTACTGTAGCCGTTACTTATCTGACGATGCAGCAACGCAGTTATTATTAAAAAACTTACCCGCTGAGCCCATTACGGCGCCACGTGTTATAAAATTTAAAACAGGACGGCGCTTAAAGCAGTGGCATAAAAATGTGGTGTCGGTTGGTCTTGCTAGTGGCTTTTTAGAGCCGTTAGAGTCAACTAGTATCCACTTAATACAAAGTGCAGTAACCCGTTTAATAAAGCTGTTTCCACATCATGGCATAAGCGAAACTTTAGTTACTGAATTTAATAAGCAAAGCGTGATAGAAATAGAGCACATACGCGATTTTATTATTTTGCATTACAAACTGACGGAGCGAGAAGATTCTGCTTTTTGGCGACAATGCAAGCAAATGGACATTCCTCACTCATTGGCCCACAAGCTCAAATTATTTAAGGAAACTGGCAAAGTAGTGCGCGAAAACGACGAATTATTTGCCGAAGTTGCCTGGCAACAGGTGTTTATTGGCCAAGGACTTATCCCCGAAGATTACAACAGCATTGTTGACTCACTCAGTAGTGAACAACTAAACGATTTATTCTCAACACTAAAAACGCTTATTACCTCAACGGTAGATCAATTACCCACTCATAAAGATTTTTTAGCAAAAATTAAAAAGGCCTGATGATGCGATTTTTAAACACACTTTTACTTGTAAGTGCTTGTACTTTACCAACCATTAGCTACGCACTTAACGTTGAGCCTGCTAATTGGTGGGTTGGCATGAACAAAAACACCATAACCATCATGGTGCATGAGCAAAATATTGCAAACGAGCAAATTAAATTAGCTAAATACAATGGTGTTAAGTTAAATAAAGTAACCCGTACAGATAACCCAAATTATGTATTTTTAAATATTACTATTACTGATACCGCTAAAGCAGGAACGCTTGAGTTTAACAGCAGCGAAGCGAGTCAAAATTTTGAGTTTTCACTACTTGAACGGGGTAAAAACAGCGCAAAGCGCCAAGGGTTTACATCATCCGATACTCTTTATTTAATTAACCCCGATCGCTTTGCTAATGGTGATAAACAAAACGATAGCGTTCCTAGCATGTTAGAAGCCGCTGATCCTAGTACTAAGGGTGGGCGCCACGGTGGTGATATACAAGGTGTTATAAACGCACTTCCATATTTAAACGATTTAGGCGTAACACAGCTTTGGCTTACCCCAGTGCTTGAAAACAATATGCCTAATTATTCTTACCATGGTTATGCAATTACAGACTTTTATAAAGTTGACCCACGTATGGGCTCAAACCAGTTATATAAAACGCTCTCGGTAAAAGCAAAAGAGCAGGGTATAGGTCTAGTAATGGATATGGTTCTTAACCATTTTGGCTCTGAACATACTTGGGTTAAAGATAAGCCAACTAAAGATTGGATTAACTTTAATGGTGAGTTTAAAAAAGGTAAAAACGCCACAAGCCATGCACGCCAAACTATACAAGACCCACACGCCAGTGAATACGATAAGCGCCAGTTTAACGATGGTTGGTTTGTAGAAACCATGCCTGATTTAAATCAGCGCCAACCACTGTTAAGCGAGTATTTAATTCAAAATGCTATTTGGTGGATAGAATACGCTGATTTAAGCGGAATTCGAGTTGATACCTACTCATATTCAGATAAAGCATTTTTGAGTGATTGGACAAAAGCCATAATGCAGGAGTACCCAAACTTTAATATTGTTGGAGAAGAGTGGACGTCAAACCCTGCTATTGCCTCTTACTGGCAACGTGGCAAGCATAACCAAGATGGTTATACATCAAGCTTACCAAGCGTGATGGACTTTTCTTTGCAAGAGTCGGTAATTCAAGCGCTAAATGAAGAAGAAAGCTGGAACACGGGCTGGGTTAAAGTCTATGAGTCGTTAGCTAATGACTTTTTATACCCTGATACTAATAACATTATGGTATTTGCAGATAATCATGATATGAGCCGTGTTTACACTGAGCTTGGCCAAGACGTAGCCAAAACTAAAATGGCGATGACCTTGTTTTTAACCACGCGTGGTATAGCCCAAATATATTACGGTACGGAAGTGCTATTAGATAACACCCCAAGTAAAGACCATGGCGATATTAGAATAGACTTCCCAGGTGGATTTAAAGGCCAAACTCGGAACGCCTTTACGGGCGAGGGGCTAACAAAACAGCAAAAAGACATGCACAAAACAATTAGTACCTTGCTTAATTTTAGAAAAAGCAGCTCAGCACTTGATAAAGGAAAACTTGTGCACTTTACGCCTCAACAAGGCGTGTATAGTTACGCGCGTATTAGCGACGAGCAAACTGTGTTGGTATTTATGAATAAAAACACAAAAGGGCTAACTAAGAATATTGAGTATATGCAGGAAGTAATACCAAAAAATACCAAAGCACTTAACTTATTCACCCACAAAACACAGGTGTTGGGTAATACAGTTGCTTTACCGGCAATGAGTGCAACGGTATTAATTATAAATACCTCTCAATAGTTTACCTGAATACGTATGCAGCAACTGTATGGTTGCTGCAGTAATCTTTAGTATAAAGTTAATAACAATACTGACAAAAAAGACACACAATGAAAAAATCAGTTTATGTACCCGCAGTACTTTGTAGTGCACTTATTGCTACAGGGTGTTCAGAAAATAACAAACCTGAACAACAGCAACCACCTGCACACACGCAAAATGAGCTTACCAAGCCGGTTGTATATCAAGTATTTACCCGTTTGTTTGGTAATACCGAAACAGCCAATGTGCCATGGGGCACTAAAGATCAAAATGGTGTAGGTAAATTTGCCGACTTTAACGATGCAGCCCTAAAAGGCATTAAAGAGCTAGGTATCACGCACGTTTGGTATACCGGTGTGTTACACCATGCGTTAGTAGGCGATTATACCGACTACGGCATTTCGCAAGATGACCCCGATGTAGTAAAGGGCCGTGCAGGTTCACCGTACGCAATTAAGGATTACTACGATGTTAACCCCGACTTAGCCGTTAATGTGACGAACCGCATGGGAGAGTTTAGCCAGCTTATTGAACGTACACATAACCACGGTATGAAAGTCATTATTGATATAGTGCCTAACCATGTTGCGCGAAATTATCAATCATTAGGAAAGCCTAAAGGGGTTGAAGATTTTGGCGCGCAAGACGACACCAGTAAAACGTACGATAAAAACAATAACTTTTACTACGTACCAGGGCAGTCTTTTCAGGTGCCAACATCGCCAGAGTATAAAGCATTAGGGGGTAATGAAAGCCCACTAGCTGATGGCTTTTTTGATGAAACACCCGCTAAATGGACAGGTAATGGTGCCCGTGCAGCAAAACCCGACATAAACGATTGGTACGAAACAGTAAAAGTAAATTATGGCGTAAAGCCAGATGGTAGCTACGATTTTGCTCAGCTGCCAAACGACTATAAAGACAAGGATTACCGTGCTCACTACGAGTTTTGGCAAGGTAAAGAGCTCCCTAACAGCTGGTACAAATTTAGAGACATAGCGCTATTTTGGTTAGATAAAGGCGTTGATGGCTTTAGGTACGACATGGCCGAAATGGTGCCTGTAGAATTTTGGAGTTTTTTAAATTCGTCGATAAAAATGCAAAAAAGCGACGCCTTTTTATTAGCCGAAGTGTATAACCCGTTAATGTACCGTGCGTATATTCACCAAGGTAAAATGGACTACCTTTACGATAAAGTGGGCTTTTACGACACATTAAAAGCCATTATGCAGGGTAAGCAAGCTGCTAATGCTATTTTTGCTGCCCAAAGCCAAGTTACTGATATTGAAGCACACATGCTGCACTTTTTAGAAAATCATGATGAACAACGTATCGCAAGCCCCGACTTTGCAGGTAATGCTGCTTGGGGTAAACCGGCCATGGTGGTTTCAAACTTAATGAGCCGCGCACCCACGTTATTATATTTTGGCCAAGATGTGGGAGAAGATGGTTCAGAAAACGCAGGTTTTGGAACACCTACTCGCACCAGTATTTTTGACTACATTGGCGTGCCAGCGCACCAAGCATGGATGAATAATGGCAAGTTTGACGGTGCTAATTTAACACAAGAGCAAGTAGCACTTCGTGATTACTACAAAGCGGTTATGTCACTTAATAGTTTACCTGCTGTAGTAGGCGGAGAAATGACTGAGCTTAGCGTTACAGGAAGTGAGCGAGTTGTAGGTTTTACGCGCAAACTTGGCCAACAAACGCTGTACGTATTAAGCAACTTTAGTGAACAACCTCAAACAATTACGGTTAATTTATCAAAAGAGCAATTAGCGGTACTTAGCGAGCACACTCAATTACATGACTTACTTGAGCAGCACAGCACCGAGATCACATCAGGGTCTCAAGGCGCAAGCTTCACACTCACACTTGATGCATTTAGCAGCGCAGTATTAACAAATAAGGCTAGCAATGAATAATCAAAATAATAATACCGATAAGCCAAATTTAAGTTTTTGGCAAATATGGAACATGTGCTTTGGCTTTTTAGGCATACAGTTTGGTTTTGCCCTGCAAAACGGTAACGTGAGCCGAATATTTCAAACATTAGGCGCACAAGTTGATGATATTCCCATTCTATGGGTTGCAGCCCCGCTTACTGGCTTAATCGTACAGCCTATTATTGGTTACTGGAGCGATAAAACGTGGGGGCGCTTTGGTCGTCGTCGCCCGTTCTTTTTTATAGGCGCAGTATTAACAACGCTTTCACTATTTATTATGCCGCATTCACCAACGCTTTGGATTGCCGCTGGTATGTTATGGATTATGGATGCGTCAATCAACGTAACCATGGAACCTTTCAGAGCACTTGTTGGCGATAACTTGCCAGAAAAACAACGCGCTACAGGTTACGGGTTACAAAGCTTTTTTATTGGTATTGGTGCGGTACTAGCCTCAGCATTACCATGGATGATGACCAACTGGTTTGATGTAAGTAATACTGCAGCGCCTGGGCAAATTCCAGAGTCTGTTAAATACTCATTTTATTGGGGTGGGGTGGTGCTACTTGTTGCTGTGCTTTGGACCGTTACACGTACAAAAGAGTACAGCCCAGAGCAATTAGCTGAGTTTGAAAAGCAAAGCGCTCAACCAACTACCAGCAAGCTGGTTGATATTAATTTTAATAAAGGCGCCATTATTTTTGTGGTGTTAGGTTTAGCAACCCTTGCATTAGTAATGGGCTTATCCCTTGAAAAAGAGTTATACCTACTTGCTGGTGGTTTATTAGCGTTTGGTATTGTGCAGTGGATTGCAGCAGCGCTTAAAAATGCTAACAAAACTCAAGGTGGTTTTTACCAAGTAGTACAAGATGTATTTACAATGCCAGAAGCCATGAAGCAGCTTGCATGGGTGCAGTTTTTTAGCTGGTTTACTTTATTTGCCATGTGGATTTATACCACCGCAGCAGTAACAAGCTTTCATTATGGTAGTAGCGATGCAACCTCTAAAGCATTTAACGATGGTGCAGACTGGGTGGGTATTTTATTTGCCGCCTACAATGGCTTTGCAGCTATTGCCGCTATGTGTATTCCGTTTTTAGTTAAAAAAATGGGGTTAAAAGGCGCGCATTGTTTTAATTTATTGCTGGGCGCGTTAGGTCTTGCAAGCTTTATGTTTATTCAAGACCCTAAAATGTTACTTATTCCTATGATTGGGGTGGGGTTTGCGTGGGCGTCTATTTTATCGCTGCCTTACGCCATGCTAAGTAACGCACTGCCAAGTAATAAAATGGGCGTTTACATGGGTATTTTTAATTTTTTTATAGTTATACCTCAGTTACTTGCCGCCAGCATTTTAGGGCTCATTTTACGCCACGTATTTTCTAATCAGCCTATTTACGCATTGTTAATTGGTGCAGCCTCGTTCGTTGTCGCTGCCGTTGCGGTAATGCGCGTTAAAAATTCACATTAAGGACACACAATGAAAAAATATAACCTTATAACCGCCTCACTTTTAACGTTAGGTTTAACGGCTTGCGGCGCTCAAAACACAAACACAACTAACGAAAGTACCACAGCACAGGTTACATCAGCACCAGGCGCCCCAGGCGCAGAGCCTTTTTGGGCTTATGCGGGTAAAACCGGTATTGGTACATCGTACGAGCAATACCAAAACGGCCAATACAGTGATTCAGCTGCAACGGGCGATGTATCTAAGGTGTGGTTTTCAATTGCTAAAGGTATGATCACCGAAACCATGTTTGGGCTTATTCACCAAGCTCAAATAAAAGACATGCAATTTATAGTAACAGGTAAAGACTTTACCGTTAGTGAAGCTGATGATTTAGATGTCACCATTGATTACTTACATAAAGATGCACAAGGTCGCCCACTTTCTCTGGCTTATAAAGTAATTAGCACTGATAAACAAGGGCGCTTTAGCCTAGAAAAACACATTTTTACTGACCCAGATGGGCAAACATTATTTGTACGCAGTGTATTTAACACTGAGCTTGAAGGGCTAAAAGCATATGTGTCTGTTAATCCGTATATTAATAATAACGGGCTAGGTGACTTTGCTAAAACAACAGAGCAAGGGCTTGTCGCATGGGAAGACGATAACTATTTATCACTTCAATCCTCATCACCATTTAAAGCAAAAACGGTAGGGTTTACAGGTGAAAGCGATGGTATTAACACACTTAAAACTACGCAATCTATAAATACACAATACACAAATACCGGCGATACAGCAGGTAATGTAAGCATGCTTGCAGAGCTTGGCGAGATAAGTGCAAATACTACCTTTGATTTAGCCCTTAGCTTTGGCAAAACGCAGCAGCAAAGTATAAAGCAAGGCGAAAAAAGCTTAGCAAAAGGCTATAAAGCGGTGCTTGATCACTATAACGGTAAGGGTGAAGCGCTAGGCTGGCAAGATTACCTACAAAGTCTCAAACTGCTCAATAAAATGATTGAACAAACAGCCGATAACGGTAAGCTTTTATACACAAGCGCCATGGTTCTAAAAGCACAAGAAGATAAAACACACGCAGGGGCATTAATTGCTTCTTTATCTAACCCATGGGGCGAAACGGTTTCAGCCAAAGAAGGTTCTACGGGTTATAAAGCGGTATGGGTGCGCGATTTTTATCAAGTAGCCATGGCATTTATGGCGCTTGGCGATACTGCCACAGCAAAAACAGCGTTCGAATACCTTGAAAAAGTGCAAGTAAACAGCAAAACACCAGGTAATAAAGGCGATACCGGCTGGTTTTTACAAAAAACACACGTCGATGGTGAATTAGAATGGGTAGGCGTACAGCTTGATCAAACTGCTATGCCTATTATGCTGGCATGGAAGTTACATAAAGCCAATGTACTTAGCGATGAAGAGCTAAAAAGCTGGTACGGCAAAATGTTAAAACCAGCGGCCGATTTTTTAGTCGAGGGGGGACTTGCTAAAATTTTGTGGAACGACACACAAATTACACCACCGGCAACACAACAAGAGCGCTGGGAAGAGCAAAGTGGTTATTCGCCTTCTACAACTGCAGCAATAGTGGCAGGCCTTATTACCGCAAGCGATATCGCAACGCTTAGCGGTGATGATAAAAACGCGCAGCGCTACCTTGCCACGGCTAAAAAATACAGCAGCGATATTGAATCGCAAATGTTTACTACCGAAGGTAATTTAAAAGGCGAGAATAGCGATGGCGAATACTTTATTCGTATAGGCCAAGATACCGATGCAAACTCAAACACTAAAATTAACGCTAATAATGGCCGCGAAGGGTTTAATAAAAAGCAAATTTTAGATGGCGGCTTTTTAGAGTTAGTACGCTATGGCGTACGCGGTGCAAATGATGAAAGCATCGTTAAAACACTACCTGAGTACGATGACGAAACGCTTGAAGATAACCTACAAGTAAAATACAGCTTTAGCTTTGACGATGGCAGCGGCACTTTTGCAGGCTACCGCCGCTATGGTAATGATGGCTACGGTGAAGATGAAGTTAAAGGCACAAACTATGCTGAGGGTGGTAGTAATACACCAGGCCAACGTGGCCGTGTATGGCCATTTTTCACCGGTGAGCGCGGGCATTACGAAATCGCAGCAGCTAATGCAAACAACGCTCTGGATGATGCTAAACAGGCGCAAATTAAAAACAGCTATGTAAAAGGCTTAGAGCAATTTGCTAATAACGGCCTTATGTTACCAGAGCAAGTATGGGATGGTGTAGGGATTAACAAAGCAGGTTATGAGCTAGGCGAGGGAACTAATTCAGCAACACCATTGGCATGGACTCATGCCGAGTATATTAAATTAGTCCGTTCATTGAGCGACAAACAAGTTTGGGATTATTACCCTGTGGTAGCCGAGTCGCTTAAAGACTAATATAAAGCATGTTGCAGTTATTAAAAAAAGGCTTCTAAATAAATTTAGAAGCCTTTTTACTATTCAGTAATTCTGTATTTAAACTAATATGAATAAGCAGTAATACTTAATTATTTGTTGGTAATAACAAGATAACGAAATTTTTATCTTGTTATCAGTACGATTTTCATACCTCAAAATAGATCACCTAATTAGGCGATTTGGTATAAAGGGTGCTCTTCATATGAAATGAATGCCACCCTTTTATTACATTATTTGAGGCCACATTTATTATCAAACCAAGATAACAACTCTGTATAAAACTCTTTTTTATGATCGTAGAAAAGCGTATCAGAAAAGTGATCAGCATCTTCTAGCTCAATATATTTAAAGTCTTTTTTGTACTTTTCAAGCTCAGATACAAAGTCTCTACTGTGTTTTACTGGAACACGACTGTCGATATCGCCATGTACAACCAGTATAGGAATATTTACTTTATTTACTTGCTCTACAGGAGAGACACCAGAAATAGTAGGGCGTTGTAAGATACTTAAAAAGCGATTTTCGTTAAGAGTTGCATTGATACGGCTCAAATCACTTACACCCGCACCGGCAACAACACATTTATATATGTTGTTTTCACGCATAGATGCAGCAAATGCAGCATAACCACCATAACTCCAACCAAATAAAGCAAGCTTATCTTTTGTTGCTAAACCTTTATCTATTAAATATTGTGCGGCGTCGTCTAAATCATCTTGTTTTTTCAAGCCCCAGTTATTATCACCGGCTATCCAATGCTCCAAACCGTAACCTGTAGAACCTCGGTAGTTTGGTTGAATAACTACGTAACCATGATAGGCTAGTAACTGTGCCCAGTCATCAAATACAACAGAGTCACGAACCCAAGGACCACCGTGAGGGAGCACTATTGCGGGGTAAGGACCTTTAGTTGCAGGAATAGTTACGTATGCTTTTATTTTACGTCCATCTCTTGCTTTATAAGAGATATATTTAACGGTTCCTAATTTACTTTTATCAATAAACGGAAGGCGATCACCAATCTTAGTTAACTTCTGTTTATTAGTAACAATGTAATAGCTGCCAGGGTTATCGTCAGCAGATACTCTCACTACTAATACATTATCGTTATCAGAGCTACTGATGATTTGTACAAATTTACCTTTAAATAAAGACGCAACAGATTCGTTAAGTGCTTGTAGGTTAGGATCTGTGAAATAAAACTTAGGTTGCTTAGTTGTATAGCGAAAGCCTTGTAAGGTGCCGTCGGTATCAAGTATTACACCATCGGTATCTACAGACTTAAGACCAAATTGACGTTCAGAATACTGACCTGTTTTAATATTATAAATATAAATGCCAGTCGTATTTTCGCCTAAGTTGGCATTAACATAAACTTCGTTAGGGTTACCTTTCGCAAACCCTAAAATCTCAAAGTTTTCACGCTTTTTAGGACTAACTTGCTTAATTACTTTCCAATCATCATTACCTTTATCTCGGGCATAATAATCGATTGCGTTATCAGACTTATTCCAACCTTGGGCTATTCTTATTTCACCGTCGTAATCAGAAACGAATGAGCCTGATACTTTTTCATTTCCGCGCATTACAGTAACGCTTCGTCCAGTATTAATATTAAAGCGCACTACATCTGGAATGTAGTTATTATTAATATCAACCTCTACTAATACTTCATCTTTTTTGTCAGGAAGTATATTTATTATATTAAATTGAACATTTCGTTTTTTCTTAAATGGTAATAGCCAGTCGCCTTTACCATCTGCATCGGTTATTGCAAACTTATTAACCCAGTATTTGCGACTTCCATCTTCTAATATTTGCCTAAACATAACGCCAAGTTTTTCATCGTTTAACCATACGATTGAAGATATCAGCATTTTATCAGCGCCTAATCTTACAGGCTCTGCATCTAGGTTATTTGGATCTCTTATCTCAATTATATAGTCACCATTTTTAGTAGTCGCTCTTAAAATAGCAAGCTTCTTACCATCAGGTGATGCTACAACACTGCGTATAGCAGATGACATTGAGAAAGCATCAATACTGCTTACTTGTGCCGCATCTTCAGTTTCGCTATTAGCAAAAGAAGATAGGCCTAGTAGGGTTAATCCTACTAATATTCTTTTTTTAAATTTCATTTTTATTCCCTCAAAAAAAATGGCCTAAAATTTTAGGCCATCTGGATTGAATATTTACTCAGCCAATTCTAATTAAAAAGAAGCTGTAAAACTGATGTATGGGCTACGACCTGAAGTGTCATAACCAACACCTAGAGGGATATTAGTGTTTGAAAAAGAACCACTTGGATCTACTTTAGGAGGAGCTTCATTAAACACGTTACGAACACCAAAGTTCACTTTATAAGCATCGTTAGACCAAGTCATACCGATGTTATGTACAAAGTAGTCATCGGTGAAGCCAACTGGGCGACATTTAAGTGCTTCACCGTTAGCGTCAGTTAAACCACGACAACCTGCAGTGCCTTCTTCAAATTCTCCTAAATCATCCTCATCTTCACGACCTTTACCGATGAAACGCGTTTCCCAGTTAAATCTAAAATCAGAGTATTTAAGTTGTAAGCGAGCGGTACCACGCCATTCTGGAGAATCTGGTTCGCCCATATTGTCATCAATAGTACCAAGCACGTCAAAAACTTGCTCTGTCATGCGAGTAGCTTGAAGATCTAGTGTAATACCTAGGTTTTCTTCTGCGATTACTGTATCTGTTTCAAAGTAGATATTGTAATCAAAACCTTTAGATGAGATTAAACCAATATTGATAAAGCTAGCATCAACTAAATCAATTTGACCATTTTCATCACGCCCGATACGGCTACAGAAAGCATCATTACCATCAGCAGAATAACACTGACCAATACTGTAACCAGCGCTTGGTTCTGCAATACTATTCGTTACTTCAATATCAAAACGAGTTAATGACATTGTTAAATCAAATGCATCAGTGAACGGTTGTTCAAAGATAAAACCATATGTTTTAGCTACTGATGTTTCAGCACTAAGCTCAGTTGTACCGCCAGTTTCAATCTCAGCGCTGTAAGCAGCAGTGTATGAGTCAGTTCCATTTTGACCTAAACCAAGAGTAGTTGGATCAATACCTGATGCTTGACAAGCGTTTAGTACAGCTGTATCACGTGTTTCTTCAGCTGCATTATATGTAGCTGCTGAACCTGGGTTCAATGGGTCGATATTACGAGCATCTTCCGGAACAACACATGGATCGGCAACTGTATTAAAACCAGACGTACCGTTTAAGAAACGCTCGCGTAGGTTAGGTGCTCTGTACGAAGTACCTTTTGTTGCACGTAGAGTAAACCACTCAACAGGACGGTAAATTGTTTTAAGACTATAAGTTGATTCTGCATCGTAGAAAGATTCTTCAGAAACACGGCCAGAAGCTGTAAATGTAAGTTCTTCAGCGCCTTTAACACCTTTAAGTAAAGGGAATTCAACTTCTGTGAATATTTCCTTTAAGTTACGTGAGCCATCAGCGCCTTGGTCAGCAAAATAGCCCCATAGTAAGCCTTGAGATGCAGCAGCATTTGGATTTGATTCAATTTCATCACGACGATATTCAACCCCAACGATACCTGCAACAGTTTCGTTGTTCCATGGTAATGCGAAGAAATCACCACCCATGAATGCATTGAAAACAAACTGGTTTACTTTAGTTTCGATATCGCGGTCGATAAATAAGTAAGCAGCTTCTTCAGGTGAAAGCGTACCGCCACCTTCTTGATAAATACTATCTGCAAATAAATTAACAGGAACACATCCATCAGAACCGGTACCACAGGTAACAGTACCATCATCATTAAGAACAGCGGTTTCTAATGAGTTAATTAAGCGCTCTTCATCAATACCAACACGGTGGTCAGTACCTTTTGATGCGCTGTACGATACAGACGCGTCGTAGTACCAATTGTCTAAACCGATGTTTTCAAACATACCAAGATTACCAGTAACACCAGTAACTAAACGATATTGTGAAACTTCAACCTCAGTTTGATCACGGTCACCACGAATATTGATGATTGGCTGAACGGCTTCTGGTCCACCAGGGCCCACACCTAACACGCCAAAACAGTCAATACCGTTTGTTCCACAAGGGTTATATGGGTTTGATGCCGCTACTTGTTGGAATATCTGTGCACCTGGGCTAAAAATTGGTGATTTACGACTAGCGTATAAACCTTCGTAGTAGAAAGTTGTATCGTTATCATCTTGGAAGTTATATTCACCATTAAGCATTAGTGAAATACGTTCATTTTTACTTCTGTAATCACCACTTTTGTAATAATCAGATTGTTGGAAAGCGTATAGAGGGTCTTGGAAATCAACGTCACGGAAACCATCGCCGTTACCATCTACAAATACACCATCATTGATACCATCGCCATCAAAATCGCCCGCTACCCATGAAGGTAAAAACCCTTCAAGACTTGATGGTACAGTTGATTCACTGAAGTTTGGAATACCAGTGTTTGTAAAGTCAGGTGTATAATAAACACTACCAAAGAAAGATGGTACGCTAATACGGTTTGTTAGAGGGAAAATGTCACATGAATCTTCACCGCTTGCTACAGGACCATAGCCACTGTTTCGGGTTACGATACTGCCATCTTCAGCTTCCCAAATACGCTCTTCACACCCTTTAACAAAAGGGTTGCCAGCTAAAGATTGAGATTTCTGTTCTGAATATTCAACACCAACGGTGATAAAACCATTATCCATGGTTTTGCCCCACATACCCGAAAGTACAGTTTCTTCACCGCCTTCACCTTTAGGTTGACGGTAAGATGCATCAAAAATAAAGCCTTCAACATCTTTTTTTAATATTACGTTAGCTACACCCGCTACCGCATCAGAACCATAAACGGTTGATGCGCCATCAAATAAATTCTCTACACGCTCAATCATTACACCTGGTATTAAGTTCAAATCAGGTGAAGTTGGCGCACCACCTACACCTGCGGGAGCCATTCTTCGACCGTTGATAAGTACAAGAGTACGCTCAGCACCTAAACCACGAAATCCGATTGTTGCAGCGCCTGGACCGTTATCTAGTACAAAACCACCAAATGTATTATCTATTTGAGCACCAGCCGCTTGGCTAGTTGACTGGAGCATTGAACCTGCATCAAATAAACCCATTTCACGAGATAAGTCACCGTTGATAATTTGAATTGGCGATGCATTTGAAAATTCAGCTTTTCTTATACGCGAACCTGTAACAACAATTCGCTCTGGCGCTTCTTCTTCTAGTTCAACGTCTGAGTTTAAGTCATTTTCCTGGGCTAGCGCGTTAGGCGCTAAGGCTACAGATCCTAGCAATAAAGAATATCTTATTGCATTTGATAGTGCTTTAGTTTTAAACATATGTAAATCCCTGAGATATTATTGTTATTTAGGCTATAAATCATAAATTAAACAAAGTGAAATATAGCATCACAATAAATTTACATTGTTGAAACTAAATAGTAAATGCGGTTAATGGTGAGTAACTATGCAAAAGGTGCTGAAACAGCCTTTTTTGGGTCTTAAAAGTGATTTTTTTCGCTAAATATTTTTTAATTAACTGTTTTTAAATGTTTTTTTTGTTTGTAAACGAATGTGAATGGACGTAATCGGCATATACATGGAAAGAGAAGGCTCAGCTTGACTTTCTAGGAATGAGAATAGGAGGCAACAGGGTGCTTTGTACTTCTTCACCACGTATCAGTTTTAATAGGTTCTCTACTAACATTTGCCCAGCAATAGTGGTGTTTTGCTCTATTGTAGTTAAGGGGGGATTTACATAACTAGCAATGGCTATGTTATCAAAGCCGACTACCGCAACATCTTTTGGCACGTTAATATTTGCTTCTTTAAGTGCACGTATAGCCCCAATAGCAATTAAGTCACTTGCAGCAAATAAGGCGTTAAATTTAATATTATTAGCAATTAGTGAGCGTGTTGCGTGATAGCCAGATTCTTCAGTAGAGATAGCATTAGCCATTTTACGTTCATTTATTTTAACGTTGTTAGCCAATAGCTCATCTTTAAAACCCTGAAAACGACTAAAAAATTCGGGGCTGTGATCAGAGGCATCACCAATAAAAGCGCAATCAGTTCTACTATGCGCAATAAAGTGCTCAGCGGCGAGCTTACCGCCACCGTAGTTATCACAACAAACAGTTAAATCGGGACGGTTATCTACCGTTGCACCCCAGCAAACAAACTTAGTGTTTTGTTCAAGTAAGGTGTTGAATTTTGGTTGGTAATCAATGTAATCGCCATACCCGAGTAAAATAATGCCATCAGCTCTGTGGCTGTCTTCGTAGTCTGCTTGCCAATCAGCACTGGCCGATTGAAATGAAACTAATAAATCGTAACCTTCTTTAGCGCAAGCACGGGTAATACTGCCAAGCATGGCTAAAAAGAAAGGATTTATTTGGGACTCGTCAGAAGTGGGATCTTCAAACAACAATAATGCAAGCGTACTACTTTGTTGAGTGCGAAGGTTACTCGCATTTTTATCAACTTTATAATTAAGCTTTTTGGCTATATCGAAAACACGCTTGCGTGTTTCTTCATTAACAAGGTGGCTGTTACGTAAAGCGCGAGATACAGTCGATTGAGATACCCCTGCATAGTGGGCAATATCAAATGAGGTAGCTTTACCTTTCATTGTTACAACTTAATTAAATTGATAAATAATTGTGTCATTTTCGTTTATTGATGAATAATTTCAAGCTTTTTGTGAATTAACGTATATTTTTATTGATAAATTCCTGACACCGGTGTCATAATGTCAGTGTTTTATCATTTTGTTGTCAAAACGTATTCGCTGTCTATATCTTTATAGGCAGCATTTTTTACTGTGATAGCTACTTTGAGGTGATAGCTCAAAGTATAAATAACAATGGTACACCATTGTAAAATAATAAGCATGAGTCGCTTAACAAAAGAGATAATACTATGAGCCCAAACGCTTCTGCCCAATTTGATCCCATCTTAGTTGCTGATGTCGGCGGCACTAATGCCCGCTTTGCTTTAATAACTGCTTTTAATGAACAGACTAACCAATTTATAATAGAGCACATTAATATTTTTCCTAGTGCCAATTTTGGTTCTCTTGAAAGTGCGCTCGAGCAATATTTACAAACAGTCCCACATATTGCACCCAAACGCGCATGTTTAGCCGTTGCAGGGCCAATAAAAGCTGGGCAAGTGCATTTAACCAATTTAGGTTGGCATTTTAGCGTCAGTGAATTTAAAACTCATTTTGATTTACAACAACTTGAAGTCATTAATGATTTTGCTGCCTTTGCTTACGCTGCACCTTACTTAGATCCTAAACAAAATGTCATTGTTAAATCAGGTCAAGCTGATGATAACGCAAACATTGGTGTTATAGGTCCAGGTACTGGTTTTGGTGCCGCGTGCTTAGTTAGAACGTCCCAATCTACCGCAGTGCTAAGTTCAGAAGGGGGGCATATATCACTTGCACCTGTTAATGAACTCGATACTTTATTATTGAATGAATTAAGAAAAGATCATCCCCATGTTTCTATCGAAACAGTTTTCTCAGGTCCTGGCATAACGCATTTATACAAAGCAATGTCTGCGGTTAAGGGTGTAACAGCTAAAAATTTAGATGCCGCACAAATTAGCAGCCTTGCAAATAGTGGTGAATGTGATGTGTGTGATGCAACCTTAAACCAGTTTTGTGATTGGATTGGCAGTGTTGCCGGTGATTTAGCGGTTGTTTATGGCGCCTTAGGCGGATTATTTATTGGCGGTGGAATACTACCTCGTATGCAAGCGAGACTTCTTGAGAGTCGTTTTGTTGAACGATTTTCGCAAAAGGGTATTATGTCGCAGTACGCAGGACAAATCCCTGTAACACTCGTAACACAAGACAACATACCGCTAATTGGCGCTGCTGCGTGTTTACACAATAGCTAATAGGGCTTTGGTCTTACAGGTTGTATTTGGATAATGGATAGATGAAAAAAGTAACCATAAATAGTGTAGCAAGCCATGCAGGGGTTTCTAAAAAAACCGTCTCACGCGTGTTAAATAATGAGCCTAATGTAAGTGCCGCCACCCGAGAAAAGGTGCTTGCGGTATTTAAAGAGCTTGATTACACCCCAAATCCAATTGCACGAGGTCTTGCTCAAAATCGTAGCTTTATTATTGGCTGTTTATACGATAATCCAAGTAAAAGTTATATTACCCGAGTGCAAACGGGCGCCTTAGAAGCGTGTAAAGAAAATAACTATAATTTATTGATACACCCTTGTGAGTTTCGTGGTGAAGCACTTATAAATAATATTGAGCAATTACTACAAACTTCTCGATTAGATGGCATTGTGCTAACACCTCCTTTTGGTGATTTTGCTGAGCTTGTTGCTTTTTTAAAATCTAAAAAAATTCCTTATGCAAGGGTTGCTTCAGCTTTACTACAAGATGATTCAATTTCAGTGCGTAGTAATGACGAGCAAGGCGCATTTGAGATTACTGAGCATTTAATTAACCTGGGTCATAAATCTATAGCCTTTATTAAAGGGCACCCAGATCACAGTGCCACGCAACAACGTTTTAAAGGTTACAGGCGTTCACTTGCAAGCCATGGTATAGAATTTGATGAGCGCTTAGTAGAGGAGGGTAACTTTAGTTATCACTCAGGTGTAGATAGTGCACGCAGTATTTTAGATTTATCCCCTAGGCCAACCGCTGTATTTGCATCAAACGATTACATGGCGGCAGCCGTACTTAAATTAGCAACTCAGCGCCAATTAAAAGTGCCTGATGACATTTCAATAGCTGGGTTTGATAATGCACCCATTGCGCGTCATATTTGGCCTGGGTTAACAACGATTGCACAGCCTGTTGAAGAAATGACTAAACAAGCCGTAACACAACTTATTTCACACATAGCTCAACCACAAGAACAGCCGTATCAGGTAACGCTTGAGTCGCGCTTGATTACACGTGAGTCTACCTCAGCAATAAAATAGTGGGTTTAAAACACTTTCACAGTAGCCCGAATATGAGTGACGCTTATTCGGGCTTTTTTTTACTCTGAACTTGCTAAAACATGCTTTGTGCCTAAAAATCAATTAGGTCATTATTTGGTCATGTTAAAATATTAAACTATTTTTGTTACCCGGGGTTGACACCGGTGTCATTGCTATGCGTTAATACAGTGACACCGGTGTCAGGGTTGTTGTGAGAGGCTCCCTGGTAGCGTACCTTTGAACGGGTAAATCAAAGATGCTCAGTACAGTTATTTACGTGGAGTCTGTAGTTGCTACTGAGCCTTTATCCTCTAACTAATAGAGATGAGTTAAATTATGTTACATCCTCGTATTCAAGAAGTTACCCAGCGCGTTATCGAACGCAGTAAAAATACCCGTCAAGATTATTTAGATCGCATTTCGCACGCAAAAAAACAAACAAGAGTTCGTGCCGGTTTAGGTTGCGGAAATATAGCCCATGTTATGGCTGCATGTAGCAGTGATGACAAAGCGCGCTTAAAGGCTGATGAGCAGCCAAATCTTGCTATTATCAACTCATATAACGATATGTTATCGGCTCATGTGCCATACAAAGACTACCCAGATTTAATTAAAGACATTGCAACAAAATACGATGCTACAGCTCAAGTTGCTGGTGGCGTGCCTGCAATGTGTGATGGCGTTACGCAAGGGCGTGACGGCATGGAACTTTCACTTTTTTCTCGCGATGTAATTGCTATGTCTACGGCAATTTCTCTTTCGCACGATGTGTTTGATGGCGTTTTTTGTTTAGGCGTTTGTGACAAAATCGTCCCGGGTTTATTAATTGGTGCATTGTCGTTTGGTCATTTACCTGTGTTCTTTTTACCAGCAGGTCCAATGCAATCAGGTATTCCGAATAAAGAAAAAGCACGTATTCGCCAAAAGTTTGCACAAGGTTTAGTGAGCCGCGAAGACTTACTTGAAGCTGAAAGTGCGTCTTATCACAGCGCTGGTACATGTACGTTCTACGGTACTGCCAATTCAAACCAAATGTTAATGGAAATAATGGGCTTACACCTTCCAGGTAGCTCGTTTATTAATCCTTACACTGAGCTTCGCGATGGTCTTACAGGTAATGCTGTAGAAACAATGCTTAAGCAACTTACAGATGATAAAGAAAGCCCGTGTTTAGCCGATGTGATCAGCGAAAAAACGATTATAAATGGTTTAGTGGGTCTGCTTTCTACAGGTGGTTCTACTAACCATGCAATCCATATTGTTGCGATAGCAAAAGCTGCCGGCATTCAGGTTACGTGGAAAGATATGTCTGACTTATCAGAAGTTGTACCACTTCTTACACGTATTTACCCTAACGGCTCAGCTGATGTAAACCACTTTCAAGCAGCTGGCGGTATGGGTTTCTTAATGCGAGAACTAGCAAGCGCTGGTTACTTACATACAGACGTGAAAACAATGCTTGGCGATGGTTTAGCACCATACATGACAGAGCCTCGTTTGGATAAAGACGATAGCTTGATCATGAGCGACTCAACTGGCCCAACTAAAGTTAAATGGGTAGATTGCCCAGCAAACTCGCACGATGAAGAAGTACTTCGCCCAGTGAGTAACCCATTTAGTAAGCAAGGTGGTCTGCAACTTCTAACTGGCAACTTAGGTAAAGCTGTTATCAAAGTGTCAGCTGTTGCTGAAGAACATCAAAACGTTACTGCTCCTGCAAAAGTATTTAGCTCACAAAGTGCTCTGCAAGATGCATACACTCGTGGCGAATTAAACCAAGACTTTATTGCCGTGCTAAAAGAGCAAGGCCCTAAAGCGAAAGGTATGCCAGAGCTACACAAGTTAACGCCAGTAATGGCAACGCTTCAAGATGAAGGCTTTAAAGTAGCCATTGTTACTGACGGTCGTATGTCGGGTGCATCTGGTAAAGTACCTGCTGCTATTCACTTAGCACCAGAGGCAGTAGAAGGCGGCATTATTGCTAAAATCCGAGAAGGCGATTTAGTGACGCTTGATGCGCCAAACGGAATATTAAAAGTACACGTTAGCGACGAAGAACTTGCTAAGCGTGAAGCAGAACTTAGCCTGCCAAGTGCAACATTTGGTACAGGTCGTGAATTATTTACTGGATTTAGAAATATCGTAAGCAGTGCCGATTTAGGCGCGAGTGCTTTTGGACTTGAATAAATATTAGCCATACTGGGTAATGAGGAACAAGTAATGAGTATTGAAAAAATCTTAGCATCGGCACCCGTAGTGCCAGTGGTTGTAATCGAAAAATTAGAAGATGCAGCACCACTTGCAAGAGCTTTATACAACGGTGGCTTGAAAGCCTTAGAAATAACACTACGTACACCCATTGCTGCAGAAGCTGTAAAGCTAATGAAAGCAGAAGTACCTGAAGCCTATGTAGGTACTGGTACGGTAGTAGATAAGGCAAGTTTTGATCTTTCGGTTGCTGCTGGTGCAGATTTTATGGTGAGTCCAGGTGTGAGCGATGAGCTTATTGCTTTAGCTAAAACATCAGATATACCATTTTTACCAGGCGCTGCAACTGCAAGTGAAGTTATGCAACTTGCGTCGCATGGTTTTAAGTATTTAAAATTCTTCCCAGCAGAAGCTGCGGGCGGAACAGCTATGCTTAAATCAATCGGTGGCCCATTACCACATATTACTTTTTGCCCAACTGGCGGCATTAGCCTAGCAACTGCTCCTAATTATTTAGCGCTTAACAACGTTATTTGTGTTGGTGGTACGTGGATGCTAGATAAACAACTAATTGAAAATAAAGACTGGCAAGCAATTGAAGCGCTTGCTCGCCAAGCAAGTGAACTTAAATAGGAGTCTAAAATGATTAATGTAGCAATTAACGGTTACGGCCGTATCGGTAGAAATGTTTTACGTGCACTTTATGAGTCAGCTCAAAACAGCGAAATTAAAATTGTAGCAATTAACGATTTAGCACCAGCTAACGTAAATGCACATTTAACGCAGTATGACTCAGTTCATGGTCAATTTTCTAAAAAAGTAACACTTGAAAACAACACTATGCTAATTGGGGATGACGTAATTACGTTAACGCAAGAGCGTGACCCTGCAAACTTACCGTGGAAAGAGCTAAACGTAGATATCGTTTTAGAATGTACTGGTTTTTTCACTAAACGTGATGACGCTGCTAAGCACATTACTGCAGGCGCTAAAAAAGTAATCGTATCTGCTCCAGGTACTGGTTTAGATGCAACAGTAGTGCATGGTGTAAACAGCGACGTAATTAATGCTGATAGCAATATCATTTCTAACGCTTCTTGTACTACTAACTGTTTAGCGCCAATTGCAAAAGCAATTAACGACACAGTAGGTATTGAGCAAGGTAGCATGACGACTATTCACGCTTACACCAACGATCAAAACTTATCTGACGTATACCACCCAGATTTATACCGTGCGCGTAGTGCAACTCAATCTATGATCCCAACTAAAACAGGTGCTGCGGCAGCTGTTGGTTTAGTATTACCAGAACTTGCTGGTAAATTAGATGGTATGTCGGTACGTGTACCTACAATCAATGTTTCTTTAGTTGATTTTACGTTTATCACTAAGCGTGATACGACTGCAGAAGAAATCAATGCAATCATGAAAGAAGCATCAACGGGTTCGATGAAGAGTATTTTAGAATATAACGAGCTTCCGCTTGTTTCTATCGACTTTAACCATAACCCAGCGTCGTCTATCTTTGATGCAACGCAAACTAAAGCCAATGGCAAACTAGTTAAAGTAATGGCTTGGTACGACAACGAGTGGGGTTTCTCAAACCGCATGTTAGACCAAGTTAAAGCATTAGGTCAGTACTTATAATTGACCTTGTAAAAGTTTAGCTTTATCCAACCAAGCCACGCATTGCGTGGCTTTTTTGCGTTTGGTTTATCTGTATATTTGCAATTCAAAATTAGGAGGGAACTATTTGTATTTTCTATACCCTAAATTTTGTTAATATGTGTGTGTGTAAATCAATGGAATTTCGTTGTATTTAATCAACTCAACGACGCAAGGAATAATAAAATGATAAGAGTTTTATCGCGAAAAGTATTTCGCACAAATCATCTTCAGATAGGTGAGGGCAACATAAGTGGCTACATAGCCTGCTTTTTAGCAATACTGAGTTGCTTAGGCGTATTAGCGTTTCACTTTCCTGAATACTTAACCACACCAGAGCTAAGAAAAAGCTACAGCGTCGACTTTTTACGTCAGCTTATGTTTGCATCATTATTGGTCTCGGGCAGTCTAGGATTACTTAACTTTGTACGTAATACCAATAAGCGTTTAGGGGCTACAGCGTGGTTTTTTATTTTACTCGCTATTATGTTTGGCGGACCAAACGTTGAAGTAAACGAATTTGCTTCTGATACACCTTATATAGGGCTTGATTGGTTTATTTTAGATTTACTCGGCTCAACACTTATATTTATTGTGATTGAAAAGTTATTACCTCATCGTAAAGAGCAAAAAATATTACGTAGCGAATGGCGAGGCGATTTAAACCACTTTTTTGTAAATCATTTAATTATTGGTTTTGTATTACTCGTTACTAACCACTTTGTGCATTATGGCTTTGGCTGGGCTGTATCATCTACAGTACAAGGTTATATAGAGCAAACACCCTTTGTAGTGCAGTTGTTTTTAATAATACTTGTGGCAGATTTAATGCAGTATTGGGTGCATCGTGCTTATCACGAAGTCCCTTTATTATGGCGCTTTCATGGCGTACATCACAGTGCTAAAGAAATGGACTGGTTAGCGGGCTCTCGCCAGCATATTCTTGAAATACTCGTAACGCGCAGCTTAGTGCTCACGCCTATATTTGTGCTTGGTTTTTCACAGCAAATAATTAGTTTGTACGTAATAATTGTGGGTTTGCAGGCTGTGTTTAACCATGCAAATGTACGTGTGAAATTTGGTTGGCTAAAATATTTTATGGTTACACCGCAGTTTCACCATTGGCATCATGCGTCAGATAAAGCCGCGATTGACCGAAATTACGCTGCACATTTTTCGTTTTTAGATTATGTGTTTGGTACTGCTGTTAAAGGCCAAAAAGAGTGGCCACAAGCGTATGGTGTAGTCGGGGATTACATGCCCGTAGGTATGCTTAAACAACAGATTTACCCGTTTAAGCGCACTAAATAAGTTCGGAAAATCCGAATAAACATAAAATAAAAGCGAGTAAGGTGTTACATTTTGCTCGCTTATATTATTAATATTAAATTTATTTTAGCTCTGCTAATAACTCAGTAAATGTAGGTCTTTGATTTAATGTAAGTTGCATGGCACATTTTGCCATATCGGACATTTTAACAAAGAGCTCACTTTGTCTATCATCGCCAGTTACCGTGCCTAATAAGTCTTCAATTAAACACCCTAATGCACGTACTTCAATTAACTCGATTTGCTTTTGTTGATAATCACTTAACATGGCTAAGTTTGTGGCTGCACCAAAATCACCAAATAATACATCAGCATCTTTGTTTATCATGGTGTTATGCGCATACACGTCGCCATGGCTTACTTTACAAATATGCAAGTGATGTAAGGTACTTACCATTTGCTGTGCAATTTTTAAAATAGCGTGAGTTGAGTAATGGCAATCATCGTTGAAGGTATCACGCGTACAGGTTTCAAGGCTTGGAGGCAGGCCTAAATTAGCAAAGTTTTTATCTATTAGCTCCATTACTAAACCTAGCTGATCACTTTGCTCAATGTAGGCAAGTACTTTAATTAAATTAGCGTGATCGCCTGCTTGTAGGCAGCAATTTACTTCATCAAGCGGGTAGCCGTCGCTGGTAATTGCGCCTTTAAATAATTTGATCGCTACAGCGCTATCAGCTGCTTGTGCTAAATGAATAACGCCCGATGCACCTTGGCCAATAACATGACTGAGTGTGTAATCGTTAAGAGGCTTATTTTCTAAGCAGCTATTTGTAAGGCACTGAGCTTTATTAAAATCGTTACCGGCAAACGCAAGCCAAGCAAGTTTAGGCAATTCAAACAGCCAGTCGTCTACGTGTGTTAAGTTATTAGCAGAGAGCCTAACAAGCTCAAGGTTTTTACACTGCGCCATGCTACTTGGCAGTTGCTTAAGTTGATTGCCTGCAAGCGCAAGCTTTTTAAGCTGGGTATAATTCCCAAAATCTTCAGGTAATTCGCTTAACGTATTATCGGTGAGTATTAGCCACTCAATATTTTTTGGCAGGCTGTTTAAAGCAAATTCAGAAATTTGGTTACCTTTAAACGCGACCATAATTAAAGCAGGGCATTTAGCGAGCACTTTAGGAATATGCTTAAACTGATTAAACGATAAAAACACACGCTTCAGGTGTGTTAAACAGGCAAATTCATCAGGTAGTGTTGATAAGTTATTATTTGATAAATCGAGAACTTCAAGCGTGTCAGCTAAGCTAAATATTTCTTCAGGAAATGTCGTTAGCTCTTCTACCAATTGCAGGCGAGTAGCACCAACAAGTTTGCCACTTTTAAGCTCTTTAAGGGAGTTCATATTAATACCATGTTCTAAAAATGAAAAAGCCAACATAGCTGTTGGCTTAAAGTCGTTCTAACTTACTAAATCGCTCTTTAGAATTGCGCGTTATGGTAAACGTTTTGCACGTCGTCGCAATCTTCTAACATTGCTAAAAAGCGTTCCATAACTTCAACGTCTTCGCCTTCAATCGGCGTTTCAATTTGTGGCACAAAGCTAATTAGGTCTTCGTCAAATTCAGTCACGCCCATTTCTTCAAGCGCTGTACGTGTATTGTTGTACTCTGTGTGAGGAGCAAAAACAGTAACTTTACCGTCATCTACTTCTACGTCAGTTACATCAACATCAGCCATCATAAGAGCTTCAAGTACTGCTTCGTCGTCATCACCGTCAAATACAAAAATAGCAAGGTGATCAAATAAATGTGAAACAGAGTTTTGAGCGCCAATTTTAGCATTTGCTTTGGTAAAACAAACACGTACATCAGCAAAGGTACGCTTGTTGTTGTCTGTTAAACAGTCAACAATAATCATACAGTTACCAGGGCCGTAACCTTCGTAACGTGTTGCTGCGTAGTCTTCACCGCCGCCGCCTTTTGCTTTGTCTATTGCGCGGTCAATAACGTGTGCTGGTACTTGGTCTTTTTTAGCGCGTTCAATTAAACGACGTAATGATAAGTTACCATCTGGATCTACACCGCCGTTTTTTGCACAAATATAAATTTCTTTGCCGTACTTAGAATAAACTTTAGTTTTAGCACCCGCAGTCTTAGCCATTGAATCTTTTTTGTTTTGGTAAGCTCTTCCCATCTGCGTTTCGCCTTAATATATGTAAATAATAGAATAAAATTATAATGCGTATTCTAAAGGTAAATGCATTCAAGGGCTAGTAAGTATTAAAACAGATTAAAACGATAACGTTTAAAAGCCATGTAAACTGTATTTTATTAATGGGATCATCGAGGGTTCTAGACGTTGGAATTATACTTATTATGTGTAAATTTAATTCAATAAAAAAGCAACCTGTATAACAGGTTGCCTTACTAAGTAATAAAAAGTAAGTGTTACTTACCAAATACGTACACGCTCATCTTCAGGAAGGTATAACTCATCGCCTGGTTTTACATCAAACGCTTTGTACCATGCATCGTGGTTACGTGGCGCTTGTGCTCTAAAGCGACCTGGGGCATGTGTGCCACCACGAAGTTGGTTAAGCATGCTTTGCTCAGTACGTTTTTCTTTCCATACTTGTGCCCACGCAAGGAAGAAACGTTGATCGCCAGTAACGCCGTCAATAACAGGCGCTTCTTTACCATTTAAACTTAGCTTGTAAGCGTGATAAGCCATCGACAAACCACCTACATCACCAATGTTTTCGCCAAGGCTATTTCGACCATTAACAAAATTACCTTCAATTGGCTCGTACTTACTGTACTGCGCAGCCAGTTGTTCGGCTTTTTTGTCAAATGCAGCGCGGTCAGCATCAGTCCACCAGTTACGTTGCACACCGTTTTCGTCTGATTTTGAACCTTGGTCGTCAAACCCATGACCCATTTCGTGACCAATTACAGCGCCAATGCCGCCATAGTTTACAGCCGGATCAGCATTTGGATCGAAAAAAGGTGGCTGTAGTATCGCAGCCGGAAATACAATTTCATTAAACGAGCTATTGTAGTAAGCGTTTACGCGTTGTGGCGTCATGCCCCAGCGGTTACGATCTGTTTTTTGTAGCTCTTTTTCAACACTTTCTGCGTGGAAAAATTCACGCATGTTTTTCACATTACCGATTAAATCGTTTTTAGTAATGCTTAAACCATCATAAGACTGCCAAACATCGGGGTAACCAATTTTTGGTACAAATGCAGCAAGCTTAGCGCGCGCATTTACTTTAGTTGCATCACCCATCCATTCTAGATTATCAATACGTTCACCCAGGGCTGTTCGAAGGTTTTCAACCAGCTCTGACATTTGTTGTTTTGATGACTCAGGGAAGTAACGCGCTACGTATATTTTACCAATAGCAAAACCAAGCGAACTTGTGCCTGACATTTGACTTATTGCACGTTTCCAACGAGGGCGAGGCTCTTGTTGTCCGTTTAGTTCTTTACCAAAAAAAGCAAAGTTAGTATTAAATACGTCTTCTGATAGTAAACCTGCGTTACCGCTAATAGCGTGATACGTTAGGTAGTCTTTCCATACTGCAATATCTTCTTGATTGATTAGCTCAATCATCGCTTTTATAGGTTCAGGTTGAGAGACATTTAACTGAGGTACTTTATAACCTGTTTGCGCAAAATATAAATCCCAGTTAAAACCAGGATAAGCAGTGCTTAAATCAGCGCGTTCAATTTGGTTTAGCGTTAAATCGCGATTACGGCGCTTTTCACGAGGCCAATGACCTTGTGCAATTTTGGTTTCAAGATCAACAATTGCTTGAGCACGCTCTGCGGTATTTTTTACTCCTGCAAACTCAAGCATGTCAGCAATGTGAGCAACATAAGCTGTACGGGTTTTAACAAAGCGCTCAGCGTCTTCAAGGTAGTAAGAACGATCGGGTAGGCCTAAACCACCAGCACCTAGTGACATTTCATATTTATTAGGGTCTAGGCGATTAAACCACATGCCGCCGCCAAAAGGGGCTTTATTACCGGTTAACCAAGACTTACCAAACATCTCAGCTAAATCGTCGGTCGACGATATATCATTAATTTCACTTAGCAATGGCTTAATTGGCGCCACACCTAGTTTATTAAGTGTTTCGGTATCCATGTAGGCGTTGTAAAAATCAGCAACGAGTTTTTCTTCTGCGTTTAAATCTTTGCGTGCGGCTATTTCTTCAATAATAGCTTTAACATCGCCTTCGCTTCGCTCTGCTAATCCTGAAAATGCACCGTAGCGGGTTTTATCTGCCGGCATTATATAGTTGTCATACCAAGTACCACTGGCATACATAAAAAAATCATCGCCTGGTTTAACGGCTTCATTACGGGCTGTTAAATCAACACCAAAACTACCTAGTTCTGCTTTTTGTGTCACTGCTGCAGTGGCTACTTTAGATTTTTGCTCGTCTGTTTTTGTTGTTTGCGGCTCTGAACAACCAGTAATAAATGTGGCAGCTAATGCTGCGGCTATTAAACTCTTTTTCATTACTTACTCCTGAGTATCACTGATTGAATTAAAGCAGCAGTGAATCATTTTTATTGTTACGAATATTTAACTTATCGATTGTTATTGATATTAATCATACAAACAAACCTTTTGAGGTGAATCACCACAGTGCTCGATAAAACTAATATAAGAGAAAACAGAAAGGCTAATAGGTTCTATAAACACTTTATTTAGCTCGCATACTTAAAAGTATCAGAGCTAAGAGGGGTTACGCAGTATTTATTTTTTATGCTGAAGCTCCCACATACGGGCATATTCTCCGGCGAGTGTAAGTAACTCATCGTGCTTACCTTGCTCAATAATTTGTCCGGCTTTGAGCACAATAATGGTGTCTGCATCGGTAATAGTAGAAAGGCGATGAGCAATAACAATACTCGTATGGTTACTGGCAACTTCACGCATTGCAGCAAGTATTGCTTGCTCAGAATGAGAGTCGAGTGCAGATGTTGCTTCATCAAAAATTAAAATAGGGGACTTTTTCAAAATGGCGCGCGCAATAGCAATACGCTGTTTTTCGCCGCCGGATACTTTTAAACCGCGCTCGCCAACCAGTGTTTTATCGCCTTTATCAAGTGTGCCTATAAAGTCTTTTAAATGCGCCATTGCAATGGCGTCGTCAATTTCAGCATCGCTTGCTGTTGGTCTACCGTAAGCGATATTTTCACGAATCGTGGTGTTAAACAACACGGTGTCTTGCGGGACTATTGCAATGGCTTTTCGTAAACTATTAAGTGTTACTGAGTTTATTACTTGATTATCAATGCTAATTTCACCGGTGCTTACATCATAAAAACGATAAAGCAGTCGCGCCAATGAGCTTTTACCTGCACCACTGGCACCAACAATGGCTACTTTGCTGCCAGCTTTAACACTAAAACTAAGGTTATTAAGAATAGGGCGATGCGCATCGTAACTAAAACTTACATTATTAAATGTTATTTCACCTTGGCTAATATTGAGCTCTTTTGCATTAAGTGCATCGGTTATTTGTGGTTTTTTGTTAAGTAGTCCAAGCATGTTTTCAAGGTCGGTTAGTGCGCGCCTTATTTCGCGGTACACAAAACCTAAAAAGTTAAGCGGTAAAAATAGCTGAATCATATACGCGTTGATCATCACAAGTTCACCAATAGAGAGAGTTCCTGCAACTACTTCGGTTGAGCCCAACCACATTAACGCGGTAATAGCACAGGCAATAATAAGTGCTTGGCCTGAGTTGAGGGCGAGCAACGACATTCTATTTTTTAAACGGGCTTTTTCCCAGTTTGCTAAAAAGGTGTCGTACGTTTTAGCTTCAAACTGTTCATTATTAAAATATTTTACAGTTTCATAGTTAAGTAGGCTGTCTATAGCGCGGGTATTACTTTGGTTGTCGGCAGCGTTTGCTTCGCGAATAAAGCGGTTTCTCCACTGAGTAACCACCACAGTAAAGGTAATATAAATAGCGACTGCCAATAATGTAATAAGCGCAAACCAAACAGAAAACAACGTGCCAAAAATAATCGCAACGGTCAGTATTTCAAATAAAGTAGGCACAATGTTAAACATTAAAAAACGCATTAAAAAGCTTAACCCGCTAGTACCTCGTTCTATATCGCGGCTAATGCCACCGGTTTGCCTATCTAAATGAAAAGCCAGCTCAAGTGAGTGCAAATGCTTAAATACTTTTAAACCAATATCACGCATGGCGTGCTCGGTTACCCGAGAAAATACAGCATCTCTTACCTCACCTAAAAATACGCTAGCAAAACGCAGTCCACCGTACATCAATAGCAATAAAGCAGGAATAACTAACAGTGGGTTAATCGACTTATCTACAGAGTCTATTATTTCTTTAAGCGCCCAAGGCATTAAAAGCGTGGCACCTTTTGCGCCTATAAGCGCCATAAGTGCAATAAAAACACGGCCTTTAAATTTTGTAAGGTAGGGCCACAGTGTTTTTACACTTTGGCGTAAATTCATGGCGTCTGGTCGTTTTTCTGTGCTTTGTCTGGGGCGCATTAGCGATCTCTGTTAAAACTAAATACTTAATTAATAAGCATTGTATTTTAAATGCTTGCCCTTATATACTACGCATCCCTTATTTTAGTTTTAAAACGTGAATGTTTAAATTTAGAGTGTTTTTAACTGCCTTTTTGCTACTTGCTGCACTTTTTAGTGTGCAGAGCAATGCTATGGGCGCCTCACAAAATTTAAATATAAATATTAGCACGCAGGTTTCGCTTACTAATATTGGCGATTTAACTAAAATACAGCCTATTAGTAAGTCTGTAGATACTTTGCAACATAAAAAAACGCATCAAACCGATTTTGACGCGCACCAACCAAGATTAACTGCCAATAATTCATCTTTGTTTTTGCACACTGTGCAAAATGAGCCAGAATACGATGTGGTTTTTGAATTTTTTGCTCAAAATCTTGTTAGGCATATATTCTTACGACCGAGAGCCGTTAACCGTATACAACCTTGGTATACGCTTGTAACTAATAGTAAAAAGTCGCGCTTAAGTGGCTGGAAAGATGTTAACTTACTCTACACTGCCGTAACTACCTACCACGCTTAATTTTCCTTATTTAATTTTATTAGGTTTTAACTTTTAAAGTTTTAGCCTGCAGATTAATTGTGCTTTTAAAAAGTACGTTGCTAGCATTTCTGGCAATAAGGATTAAACATGTTAAGTTTTAAAAAAGATAAAAAGCCGTCTACGGCTAAGTTCAAATTAAGCTATATAGCCATGCTAATAGTATTGGTTTTATTAGCTATTAGCGCATTACCAAACCTATATCCAAATAAATCGTGGTTGCACGTAAGTAATACGCCGCACAGCGAAACGCAATCTTTACCGAGCACTAAAACGCTAGTTACTTTTTTGAATAACCAAGGGCTTGAGGTTGAGCAGGGTTTAGATAAGCAATCGACTATTAATGTACTTTTAAACGAGCCAACTAAAAGCGCTCAGGCGCAAGTGGCTATAAAAGCGCAATATCCAAACACGCAAGTAAAAATTGTTGAGCATGCAACCAGCCCCACATGGCTACAAAATTTTGGTTTATCACCAATTAAGCTAGGCCTTGATTTAAATGGCGGTGTGCTATTTGTATTAGACGTAGATTTAGATAAAGCCGTTTATGAGCAATTAGTCAGTGCGTATCAACAAGCTAAATCAATTATTATTAAGCAAAAAGCACATGGCGTAAAAGCGCAGCAAACTCAGCACGGGTTTGAAATAAACGCATTGCCTAATGCAACCGACAAGTTAACCCCTGTTATTGAAGAGCTACAAAGCCGATTTGCTAATTTAGCCGTTGTAACAAGCAATAACGGCAGCGTTAAAACTGCCAAATTTAGTTATTCAGAGCAAGGCCGCAGCAGCTTTGATAAAGAAGTAATGGGGCAAACACTTACAACCCTTCGTTCACGTATTGAAGAGTTAGGCATTACCGAAGCGGTAACACAGCAACAAGGTAAGCACCGCATTCGTATAGAGCTACCGGGTGTGCAAGATCCAACCGAAGCTAAGCGCATTATTGGTGCAACCGCATCGCTTGGTTTTTATCAATTAAAAGAAATTGGCGGGCAAACATTTAATATGCAATCGGGCGGAACGATAAAGCTCGATCCTGTGCCAATTTTTACAGGCGATCATATTAATAATGCAAACATAGGCCGCGACGATTGGGGTAAACCACTTGTACAACTAAGCCTAGACGGCCAAGGTGGGGATGCTATGTCGGCGTTTTCAAAAGCCAATATTGGTAAGCCAATGGCGACGCTTTACTCTGAGTACTCTCAAAACGCTAAAGGCGAAGTAGTTAAAAAAAGCGAAGTTATTAATGTTGCCAATATTGCTCAGCATTTAAGTTCGCGTTTTAGTATTACCAATATGAAAAGCCAACAAGCGGCAGCCGACCTAGCATTATTACTACGTGCAGGCTCGCTTACCGCACCCGTTACAATTGTGCACGAACAAACAATAGGCCCAAGCCTCGGCAGCGAAAATATTAGTAATGGCTTAGCCGCGCTTATGTTAGGCATGGGTATTACGCTTGCATTTATGGCGCTTTGGTATCGCCGTTTAGGCCTTATTGCAAACGTAGCACTTATATTAAATTTAACGTCGCTTGTGGGCTTAATGTCATTATTACCAGGGGTTGTGTTAACCCTGCCGGGTATCGCTGGCCTAGTATTAACCATAGGTATGGCGGTAGACACTAACGTAATAATATTTGAACGCATTAAAGAAGAACGTCGCCAAGGCCGTGCACCATATCAAGCTATTCAAGAGGGTTATAAACAAGCCGCAAATACAATATTTGATGCCAATATAACGACCATGATCACCGCACTTATCTTATACGGCATAGGCTATGGGCCCGTTAAAGGTTTTGCCATTACACTCGCACTGGGGCTTTTAACATCTGTATTTACAGGTGTGTACGTATCAAAAATATTAAGCCAAACGTTGTATTTAAAAATGGGTAAAAAAGCAGGAGTAAAAGCACATGCTTAACATTTTTTTGAAAGGTGAAAAGGGCACACGTTTACGTTTTATGGGCATGCTTTTAAGCGCCATGTTAGTGTTGCTATCCGTATTTACGCTTACGCAAAAAGGTTTAAATTTCGGCTTAGACTTTACCGGCGGTTATTTAACTGAGTTTACAACCAGCCAAAGCGTTGAGCTAAAAGAGCTTCAATCGTTTATTGCTAAAAATCACAACGGTGAGTTTGAGCTAACCGCGCAAGGTAATAGCCATTTTCAATTAAGAGAAGCACCAAGTGCATCAACAACAGCTAATAGCCTTGATTGGCAAAGCGCTGTTACACAAAACGATGATATAAACGCACAGGTATTATCGTCAGCTTATATTGGCTCACAAGTGGGCGATGAGTTATTTGATCAGGGTTGTTTAGCAATGTTTGCTGCAATGATTGCGGTAATGATTTACCTTGCAGTGCGTTTTGAATGGCGATTAGCGGTAGGCTCTGTGGTTGCGCTAGTGCACGATTTAATACTCGTTCTTGGGTTATTTTCACTATTACAAATTGAGTTTAACCTAACCGTGCTGGCCAGCTTACTGGCTATTATTGGTTACTCACTTAACGACTCAATAATAGTGGGGGATAGAGTGCGTGAGCTTTTACGTGTTCAATCAAATAATGTACTTAGCCCAGCGACTATTATTAATAATGCGATTAAAAGCACACTAACGCGCACCTTAATAACGTCGGGTACCACACTTGCGACGGTTGCGAGCGTTTGGTTACTTGCAGGCGCACCACTGCAAGGCTTTGCTATAGCATTATTTACCGGCATTGTAGTGGGTACGTTCTCGTCTATTTGTATAGCGGCAACCTTGCCGGAGCTATTGGGCTTAAGCGCTAAAAACTACGAAGTTAAAGTAGATGCCCACACGCAAACATTATTAGATATGCCATAAGGTTTTTAATAGAGCATAAGCAAAGAGCTGTACCAACCAACCGCAATTTGCTTGTTTAATGCTAATTTAAGCCCCGCTAGTATTCCCACCAAACTTGCGGGGTTTAAAACAATGGTTTTAAGCCTAGCAAAAATGTTAAACTAGCTGCCTTATTTTTACAGCCTGTATTGTACTAATCCCCATGAATAAAACCCACGTTATCGAACATCTTCGCTTTGCGCTAGAAGCGCAGCTTACAACAGCAAAAGTAGCGGCAAAAACTGCGCACGACACCGCCACACATGAAGAAAACATAGCCGAAAATAAATACGATACCCTAGGGCTCGAAGCCGCTTATTTAGCACAAGGCCAAGCCCAGCGCGTAAACGATTGCTATAAAAGCATAGAATTGTTTGAGCCTGCTTTTAACGAAAAACCAACCGACAAAATAGCTATCGGTTCGCTGGTGTGTTTAGAAGATGACAAAGCTGCTCAAAAATGGTTTTATTTAGGCCCCGCAGCTGGTGGGTTAACAGTAAACGTTAAAGAGCACGCAATTGCTGTTGTAACACCCGGCGCACCAATGGGTAAGCAGTTATTAAATAAACAGATTGATGATGAAATTACGTTAACAATTGCAGGTAAAGCCAACGAATATGTGGTGGTAGAGATTTTATAAAGCTTTTTTTAAGAGAAGCGCCATCCGACAAAGGTAATTCTGTCTCATAACATTATTAAAAGTCGTTTTGACATAAATCAGCAGAGTTAACTTTGATGCATAGGTAATCACTTGTTTACATCAGAGTTATTAAGTGAAATTATTGGCGTATTTAATACACGCCACTTTGGTGTGTTCTAAATCACCAAAGTGATGTTTAATTAGCCGTCTACGTTTCGATTAATTACTTTAAGAGATATACTAATGGAAAAGGAAAAAATTGTTCTATTTCTAGGGCATGCAGATAGGGAAGGTGTAACTGCAAAATTGAAAGCAGTAGGTACGCGCTATAAACGAAAGATGCTTGAATCCACAACTGATAATTGGAAAACAATTATTAGTTTCTTTGACCAATATGAAGTGACTTCTGTGGTCGTAAAAATGACTAATACAGCGTTTGGTATTTTTGTAGCACCTCATTATGGTAGTTTAGTAAATGATCTATTAACTAGAGTATCAAAAGTTCCTAACCTGTTCTTGGCTCATGAATCTTTGATTACAGGTATAGACAGTTATGAACAAAATCAACGTGATCAAAAGCTGGATGACTTTGACCCTGATCTAGAACCTGAATACGAATATATGGACTCATTTTACGATGGTTTGTTCACACCCCCAGATTCAGATACAAGAACCTCGGTTATTTCATTACTAGAAAACTATGGATTAACATTAATACCTTATAAAAAAATGTAGAGTTAAGTCTTTTAGCATCCTCGTTTATTGATCAAAACGAAAGTAACCTTATTTTTAGAATTTATATTCCTGCTGAAAGAATGTGGGCGAATGAAGCTGAAAAGTTATTATTGCTTTTTAGGGAATATTTACAAAAAGCTTCACATCTTGATGTGCGACAAGAGCAATACAGCACTAAACAAGGTGTAGTTCATGAATTTTATAGTGGTGACAGCATCGATCCTTCTATATTACCTAAAGAATTTGAGGAATTCTCTACGTTTATGGATACTTGTGTTTCTAACCCTGACAGCGCGTCAGCACTTTTAGTTTCAAAAAATATGAGTTCAATGGAAGTTATAAAAATTGTTGAAAGATACTCCAAAGAGGCAAGGCGTCTCCATATAGACTTAAAGCAAGAAAGGGAGATGAAAAGTTTAACCATTAAACACCGGCTAGAAAGTGAGTTGGGTGAATTTGTGCGCACAGATGAAGACTGGGCAAGTATTAATACTTTAGTAGATTCAGCTATTCCCAAGTTTAATGGTATTGATTCTGCCTTATTGATTGATAGAAGCTCTTTGAGTCCAGTTCAGAATAACCTGACTGTAAATATCAAACCTCAAATAATTGAGTCTGTAAACGGAGTTGTCGCACAAGAAATCATTGGCGACCAGCACCTTGGTACGGATGCAAAGCAGCTTTTAGAGTTAATTGAAAAATTTGCAGATAAAAATAAAACTGAATTAGCCTCCGCGGTTCATGAATTAGTTGATGTTAGTTCTAAAAAAGAAGACCGTCTTAATGCAAAACAAAAATTAAAAGGTTTTCTATTAACTGCTGGGGGCAAAGCCGGTGAAGTTGCAACAGGTTTATTGCAAACTTTTATTGAAAATCAGATTGGTCTATAGAAAATAAGTCATTCAAGCAGGACAATGCTCTCCCCCCAGTTCAATGGCACCTCCTCATCACTTTGAGGAGGTTAAATAAAATAGTTTTAGCCGATAATTAGTTGTATTAGTTCAGACAAGATCTGACACATCAACTTGAAAAAGTGAGAGTTACCCGTTTTGATAAAAGGTGTCGA